>NZ_JAAZQY010000042.1:0-17949 GCF_012371315.1 Acinetobacter sp. A1 | reverse complement strand
CGCTGGTTTACGCTTCGCGATCCGTGAAGGTGGTCGTACTGTAGGTGCGGGTGTTGTTGCTAAAGTAACAGCATAATTATAGAATGTGTAAAACAGGTCGGGAGCTTTGGCTCTCGATCTGTGCTGTAGGTCAGTAGTTCAATTGGTAGAGCGTCGGTCTCCAAAACCGAATGTTGGGGGTTCGAGTCCCTCCTGGCCTGCCACTTTTTTTAAAAGAAGCTTGATGTCGGCTAATCTAGTCATATAATAAGTCGCGAATTCTACGACGAGTACAAAAATGTCGAATGATAAATCGCGTGACGCATTAAGCGACGCGCCAATCCCTCAAAGAAATAATTCTGCTGAAGTTGTTCAATCAGGTTCTCCATTAGACTATGTGCTATGGGGTGTTGCCTTGGTTTTATTCATCGCAGCGATGATGGTAAATCAACATCTTCCGGCATATTGGGCACCAGCAAATGATATTTGGGTGCGTGTTGGGGTAATTTTGACTTGTATCGTTGTGGCATTAGGTTTATTATACGCCACCCATCAAGGCAAAGGCTTTGTTCGTTTGCTTAAAGATTCGCGCATTGAATTGCGTCGAGTCACTTGGCCTACTAAGCAAGAAACAGTAACCACATCGTGGCAAGTGCTCGTGGTTGTTGTGGTCACCTCAATTGTGTTGTGGTGTTTTGACTATCTGTTAGGCTGGGCAATCAAGTTTATTATCGGGTAAAAGAGCTATGAAACGTTGGTACATTATTCATGCCTATTCAGGTTATGAAAAACAAGTGATGCGTTCGCTTAATGATCGAATCCAGCGTAGCGCTGTTGCCGATAGCTTTGGTGAAGTTCTTGTTCCTACCGAAGAAGTGGTAGAAATGAAGGATGGTAAGAAACGTAAGTCAGAGCGTAAGTTCTTTCCAGGCTATGTATTGGTCGAAATGGAAATGAACGATGAAACTTGGCACATTGTTAAAGAATGTCCAAAAGTTTTAGGTTTCATTGGTGGTACAGCGGAAAAACCTGCACCAATTACGCAAAAAGAAGCTGATGCGATTCTTGCACGTGTACGCAATACTGGTGAGGCACCTCGTCCAAAAACGATGTTTGAACCAGGCGAAGAATTACTTGTTATTGACGGTCCATTCACAGACTTTAAAGGTGTGGTGGAAGAAGTTCAATATGAGAAGTCACGTTTAACGTTGACGATTAATGTATTTAACCGACCTACACAGGTTGAGCTGGAATTTCGCCAAGTCGAAAAATCAGTTTAATTTAGGTTGGTTGTAAAACGCCCGATTTATTATGAGTCGGGCATTGTTGTTGTAACGGTATCGTTACTTGAAAATATTGGGGAGCCTAGCGGCGTTTGTACCCAGAGGTAATTTGAAATGGCTAAGAAGATTGACGGCTATATCAAGCTGCAAGTCCCAGCTGGTAAAGCGAATCCATCTCCACCTATTGGTCCTGCACTAGGTCAACGTGGTGTTAACATCATGGCATTCTGTAAAGAATTCAATGCTGCTACACAAAAAGTTGAACCAGGTTTGCCAATTCCTGTAGTGATCACTGTGTACAACGACAAGTCGTTCACATTCATCATGAAAACTCCTCCTGCTGCTATTCTTCTTAAGAAAGCTGCAGGCATTCAAAAGGGTTCAGCTGTACCTAACAAAAACAAAGTTGGTAAGTTGACTCGTGCTCAGTTAGAAGAAATCGCGACTACTAAAGAGCCAGATTTAACTGGTGCTGATTTAGACGCGCGTGTGCGTACCATTGCTGGTTCTGCACGTTCTATGGGCTTGGATGTGGAGCTATAAGACATGGCAAAGTTAACTAAGCGTCAAAAAGCTATTGCAGCTGCAGTAGAAGCGAACAAAGTTTACACTTTGGAGGAAGCGGTTGAAGTATTAAACAGCCTTCCTGCTGCAAAATTCAAAGAATCTTTGGATGTTGCTGTAAACCTAGGTGTTGACCCACGTAAATCTGACCAGGTTGTTCGCGGTGCGACGACTCTTCCTGCAGGTACTGGTAAAACTGTACGTGTAGCTGTTTTCGCTCAAGGTGCTGCTGCAGAAGCGGCTAAAGCTGAAGGCGCAGACGTAGTTGGTTTCGATGATCTAGCTGAAAGCATCCAAGCGGGTAATCTTGACTTTGACGTTGTAATTGCTGCTCCAGATGCAATGCGCGTTGTAGGTAAGTTAGGTACGATTCTTGGTCCACGTGGCTTAATGCCAAACCCTAAAGTGGGTACTGTAACTCCTGACGTTGCAACTGCAGTTAAAAATGCAAAAGCAGGTCAAGCACGTTACCGTGTAGACAAAGCGGGTATCATCCACGCTGCGATTGGCCAAGTAGGTTTTACTGCTGAAGCTGTTCGTTCAAACGTTGAAACTTTAGTTGCTGACTTGAAAAAGTTAAAGCCTGCAACTTCTAAAGGTGTTTACATCAAAAAGATCACTTTAAGCTCAACTATGGGCCCTGGTCTTACTATTGATGTACAAAACGTTTCTAACTAAGTCTGACTTAGCAAGAATTTTAAAGTCCTGAAAAGTCTCCTTTTTCCTCTGGGAGAAGGTTGGGATGAGGGTTAAACCTCTCCCTAGCCTCTCCTAGCAGGAGAGGGGATATTCAGGCGGACTTTGAATTGGTAAATGAGAATTTATCAGCGTCAAAGACCTCAGGCGAAAGTGGTTTTATGCTGCTTTCTTAATATCCCAGCCTGGGTAGACGCGGTGGTGTGATTTATTCATCCTCCGCGTGTAAATTCAGTTTTGAATTTACGAATTGGGAGTGTACTTCGTGTAAGTACATAAATCACCGTTAGGAGGTTTTACAATGGCTCTTCTTATCGAAGACAAAAAACAGATCGTAGCAGAAGTAAACGAAGTTGCTTCTAAAGCGTTCTCAGCTGTTGTTGCTGACTATCAGGGTTTAAGCGTTGAGCAATTAACGGCTCTACGTGTTGAAGCGCGTAAATTAGGCGTTACTACACGTGTTGTACGTAATACTTTGGCAAAACGCGCTCTTCAAGATACGCAATTCACGATCTTGAACGACAACCTTGTTGGCCCAACAATTTTAGCTTTCTCGACTTCTGAAGACGACATGGGTGCAGCTGCACGCTTGTTCGAAGAATTCGCTAAAACAAACAAAGCATTTGAACTTAAAGCTGCTGCATTTGACGGCAAACTTTACCAAGGTGCTGAAGTTAGCGTAATTGCGAATCTTCCGAACCAAGAAAAAGCGCTTACTATGCTTGCAAACGTTCTTCAAGCTCCTATTTCGAAATTGGGTCGCCTTATTACTGCGCTCAAAGAGAAAAACGAGTCAGAAGCTGCATAAGCTGAAATTTATTTCCACACCATTCAATTTCCATTTGGAGTTATTCTCATGGCTTTAACTAACGAAGAAATCTTAAACGCAGTTGCTGAAAAAACTGTTCTTGAACTTGTTGAACTTATCTCTGCTTTTGAAGAGAAATTCAATGTATCAGCTGCTGCTGTAGCTGTTGCTGCTGCTCCTGGCGCTGCTGCTGGTGCTGCAGAAGAGCAATCAGAATTCAACGTTGAGTTGACTTCTTTCGGTGCGAACAAAGTTGCTGTAATTAAAGCAGTTCGTGAAGCTACTGGCCTTGGTCTTAAAGAAGCTAAAGACATCGTTGAAGGCGCTCCTTCAGTGATCAAAGAAGCTGTTTCTAAAGAAGAAGGTGAAGAGCTTAAGAAGAAACTTGAAGAAGCTGGTGCTACAGTTACACTTAAGTAATCTTAAGGGGAGTCGATTTTTTTACAATCGGCTCCAAAAAATGGCTGATGGCTCTTGGGTCATCAGCCTTTTTGCGTTACAATTATCGGCTCGATTTTTGTTTGAATGATGGAAAAACCATCAAAAAGAATATAAATCAATATAATCAAACGCTTACCAATATTTTTCCACATTTGAAAATATTGTTAAGCGTTTTAATACCACTAAAAATTGCAGCATTTGTAAAGAGTGGTGGCCATATCGGCCTGCGTAATTCCTTCTAAACCCGTTCTGCAGGCGGGTTTAGTTTACTTTCCGAGGACTCCAGATGGCATACTCATATACCGAAAAGAAACGGATCCGTAAGAATTTTGGTAAATTGCCCCAAGTGATGGATGCACCGTACTTGCTTTCGATTCAAGTCGACTCGTACCGTACATTTCTACAAGATGGCAAAACTCCAAAAAGCCGCGAAGATATCGGTCTCCAAGCCGCATTTCGTTCAGTTTTTCCTATAGAAAGTTATTCTGGCAATGCTGCTTTAGAATTTGTTGAGTATAGTCTTGGTAAGCCTGAGTTTGACGTGCGTGAGTGTATTCTTCGCGGCTCAACTTATGCGGCACCAATGCGCGTAAAAATTCGTTTGATCATTAAAGATCGCGAAACAAAATCAATCAAAGATGTGCGTGAACAAGAAGTCTATATGGGCGAAATGCCTTTAATGACGGATAACGGTACTTTCGTAATTAACGGTACCGAGCGTGTGATCGTATCTCAATTACACCGTTCACCAGGTGTGTTCTTTGACCACGATAAAGGTAAAACCCACTCGAGCGGTAAAGTGTTGTATTCAGCACGTATCATTCCTTACCGTGGCTCATGGTTAGACTTTGAATTCGATGCCAAAGACTTGGTGTATGTACGTATTGACCGTCGTCGTAAATTATTAGCGACTGTGGTATTGCGTGCATTAGGTTATAGCAACGAACAAATCCTAGACTTGTTCTTTGAGAAAGTACCTGTCTACTTAGACATGGGTAGCTACCAGATTGACCTTGTACCAGAACGCTTACGTGGCGAAATGGCGCAATTCGACATCACTGATGCTGACGGTAAAGTGATTGTTGAACAAGGTAAACGTATTAATGCGCGTCACGTACGTCAAATGGAAGCTGCTGGCCTAGAAAAACTTTCAGTTCCAGATGAATACTTGTACGAACGCATCACGGCAGAAGACATTGCTTTACGTGATGGCGAAGTGATTGCTGCAAACACGCTGTTAAGCCATGAAGTCATGGTTAAAATTGCTGAAGGCGGCGTAAAACAGTTCAATATTCTGTTCACCAATGACATCGACCGTGGTTCTTTCATTGCCGATACTTTACGTGCAGATACTACAACGGGTCGTGAAGATGCGCTTGTAGAAATCTACAAAGTGATGCGTCCAGGTGAGCCACCAACGAAAGAAGCAGCTGAAAATCTGTTCAATAACTTGTTCTTCTCTTCTGAGCGTTATGATTTATCGCCAGTTGGTCGTATGAAGTTTAACCGTCGTTTGGGTCGTCCTTACGAAGTGGGTACAGATCAGAAGTCGCGTGAAGTTGAAGGTATTTTGTCAAATGAAGACATTACCGACGTACTGAAAACCTTAATTGAAATCCGTAACGGTAAAGGTGAAGTCGACGACATCGACCACTTAGGTAACCGTCGCGTGCGTTCAGTAGGTGAGATGACAGAAAACCAATTCCGTGTTGGTTTAGTGCGTGTAGAACGTGCTGTTAAAGAGCGTTTGTCTCAAGCTGAAACAGACAACTTGTCTCCGCAAGATTTAATCAACGCGAAGCCAGTGGCTGCTGCAATCAAAGAATTCTTTGGTTCAAGCCAATTGTCTCAGTTCATGGACCAAAACAACCCATTGTCTGAAATCACGCATAAGCGTCGTGTATCTGCGCTTGGTCCAGGTGGTTTGACACGTGAACGCGCAGGCTTTGAGGTGCGTGACGTACACCAAACTCACTATGGTCGTGTATGTCCAATTGAAACGCCTGAAGGTCCAAACATTGGTTTGATTAACTCACTTTCTGTGTATGCCAAAGCCAACAATTTTGGTTTCTTGGAAACACCATACCGTAAAGTCGTTGAAGGCCGTGTGACTGAAGAAGTTGAATACTTATCTGCAATTGAAGAAGTCGGCACAATTATTGCGCAAGCGGATTCAAGCGTAGACCAAGATGGCAACTTAACAGAAGAATTCGTATCTGTACGTCACCAAGGTGATTTCGTGCGTATGCCACCAGAGCGTGTAACGCACATGGACGTATCTGCACAACAGGTTGTTTCTGTTGCAGCATCACTGATTCCATTCCTTGAGCACGATGACGCCAACCGTGCCTTGATGGGTTCGAACATGCAACGTCAAGCGGTTCCAACTTTAATTGCCGACAAGCCACTTGTTGGTACAGGTATGGAAGCCAACGTAGCGCATGACTCAGGTGTATGTGTGATCGCGAAACGTGGTGGTCGTATTGAATATGTTGATGCGTCACGTGTGGTGATTCGTGTTAACGAAGAAGAAATGATCGCAGGTGAAGCAGGTGTGGATATCTACAACCTGATCAAATACACGCGTTCGAACCAGAACACTTGTATTAACCAAAAAGTTTTGGTGAAGATGGGTGATAAGGTTGGTCGTGGTGATGTATTGGCTGACGGCCCATCGACTGATGGCGGTGAGCTTGCGCTTGGTCAGAACATGCGCGTTGCGTTCATGACTTGGAATGGTTACAACTACGAAGACTCGATCTTGCTTTCTGAGCGTGTACTTCAAGAAGACCGTCTAACGTCGATTCACATTCAAGAATTGTCATGTGTTGCACGTGATACCAAATTGGGTGCTGAAGAAATCACAGCTGATATTCCAAACGTAGGCGAAGCTGCACTGTCTAAATTAGACGAGTCAGGTATTGTTTATATTGGTGCTGAAGTGACTGCGGGCGATATCCTTGTAGGTAAAGTAACACCTAAAGGTGAAACGCAATTAACACCTGAAGAAAAATTGCTTCGTGCAATCTTTGGTGAAAAAGCGGCTGACGTTAAAGATTCATCGCTTCGCGTGCCATCAGGTACTAAAGGTACAGTGATTGACGTTCAAGTGTTTACCCGCGATGGTCTTGAAAAAGACGAACGTGCGCAAGCAATTGAAAAAGCACAGTTAGATGCATATCGCAAAGACTTGAAAGAAGAATACAAAATCTTTGAAGAAGCTGCACGTGAACGTATCATCCGTTTATTGAAAGGCCAAGAGTCTAACGGTGGCGGTACAACCAAACGTGGCGACAAGCTTTCTGAAGATATGTTGTCAGGCTTGGCTTTAGTGGATTTACTTGAAATTCAACCAAGTGATGAAGCGATTGCTGAACGCTTAACGCAAATTCAAACCTTCTTGAAAGAGAAGAGCTTTGAAATTGATGAGAAATTTGCTGAGAAGAAACGTAAACTTTCTACAGGCGATGAGCTCACTACAGGCGTGTTGAAAGTTGTTAAGGTGTACTTGGCTGTTAAACGTCGCATCCAACCGGGTGATAAGATGGCGGGTCGTCACGGTAACAAAGGTGTTGTATCTAACATCTTGCCAGTAGAAGACATGCCACACGATGCTAACGGTGTACCTGTTGACATCGTATTGAACCCACTAGGTGTACCATCTCGTATGAACGTGGGTCAGATTCTTGAAACACACTTGGGTATGGCAGCCAAAGGTTTGGGTGAGCAAATTGACAAGATGCTCAAACAACAACGTGAGATTGCTGAACTACGTGCGTTCCTAGACAAGATTTATAACAAAGTGGGTGGCGAGCAAGAAGATCTTGACAGCTTAACTGATGATGAAATCTTGGTATTGGCGGGTAACTTGCGTGCAGGTGTTCCATTGGCTACTCCAGTATTTGATGGTGCTGAAGAAGGTCAAATCAAAGAATTACTTGAACTTGCTGAATTACCACGTTCTGGTCAGACCGTATTGTATGATGGACGTACAGGCGAGAAATTCGACCGTCCTGTGACTGTAGGTTATATGTACATGCTCAAACTTAACCACTTGGTGGATGACAAGATGCACGCACGTTCTACAGGTTCTTACTCACTTGTAACGCAACAGCCGTTAGGTGGTAAGGCACAATTCGGTGGTCAGCGTTTCGGTGAGATGGAAGTCTGGGCACTTGAAGCATACGGTGCTGCTTATACGCTGCAAGAAATGCTCACTGTGAAGTCGGATGACGTTGAAGGTCGTACCCGCATCTATAAGAACATTGTAGATGGCAACCATTATATGGATCCGGGCATGCCTGAATCATTTAACGTATTGACCAAAGAGATCCGTTCTTTAGGTATCAACATTGAACTGAAAAATGGTGACTAAGTAACCATTGCATCCCCCTTGCGAAGCCAAGCTTCTCACCGTTTTAAATGGGCAAGGGTGGATGATTCAGTTAAAAAACAATATTTGTGACCCAGTTGGGCTGTGAAAACCAAGCGCCCAGCACACGGAGAAAAAAATTGAAAGACTTGCTCGATATCATGCGCAAAAAGACGGATTCAGACGGTCATGCTCCAGTAGAGTTTGATCGCATCCGTATTGGTCTTGCGTCACCAGAAATGATTAAGTCATGGTCTCACGGTGAAGTTAAAAAGCCAGAAACCATTAACTATCGTACGTTCAAACCAGAACGTGATGGTTTATTCTGTGCCAAAATTTTTGGTCCAGTAAAAGATTACGAATGCTTGTGTGGTAAATACAAGCGTATGAAATACAAAGGCGTCATTTGTGAAAAATGTGGCGTAGAAGTAACGACTGCAAAAGTTCGTCGTGAGCGTATGGGTCACATCGAACTAGCTTCTCCAGTTGCACACATTTGGTTCTTAAAATCACTTCCGAGCCGTATTGGTCTATTGTTAGACATGACTTTACGTGATATCGAACGTGTATTGTATTTTGAATCTTATGTGGTGACTGACCCAGGTATGACACCATTTGAGAAATACCAACTTCTCAATGACGAAGAATACTTCAATGCTTTAGAAGAGCATGGTGATGAATTCACAGCGAAAATGGGTGCTGAAGCGGTTCAAGATTTGTTGAAAGACATCGATCTTGAAGCTGAAATTGCGCGTTTACGTGAAGAAATTCCACAAACAACTTCAGAAACTAAGCTGAAAAAAGCATCTAAGCGTTTGAAGTTGATGGAAGCGTTCAAAGAGTCGAACAACAAGCCAGAATGGATGGTGATGAATGTACTGCCTGTACTTCCACCAGACCTTCGTCCGCTTGTACCACTTGAAGGTGGTCGTTTCGCGACTTCTGACTTGAACGACCTTTACCGTCGTGTGATTAACCGTAACAACCGTTTGAAGCGTCTTCTTGACCTTGCAGCGCCAGACATCATCGTACGTAACGAAAAACGTATGCTACAAGAGTCAGTAGATGCGTTGCTAGATAACGGTCGTCGTGGTCGTGCAATTACTGGTTCTAATAAGCGCCCGCTTAAATCTTTGGCAGATATGATCAAAGGTAAGCAAGGTCGTTTCCGTCAGAACTTACTTGGTAAGCGTGTTGACTACTCTGGTCGTTCGGTAATTACTGTAGGTCCAAACCTACGTCTGCACCAATGTGGTCTTCCGAAGAAAATGGCACTTGAGCTATTCAAGCCGTTCATCTTTGCCAAACTACAAGCTTCAGGTCAAGCAACTACCATTAAAGCTGCGAAGAAAATGGTTGAGCGTGAAACGCCAGAAGTTTGGGACGTTCTTGCATCTGTGATTCGTCAACACCCAGTGATGTTGAACCGTGCGCCAACGCTTCACCGTTTAGGCCTTCAAGCATTTGAACCGATCCTGATTGAAGGTAAAGCGATCCGTCTTCACCCGCTTGTCTGTGCTGCGTTTAACGCCGACTTTGACGGTGACCAAATGGCGGTACACGTACCATTAACACTTGAAGCGCAGTTAGAAGCGCGTGCGTTAATGATGTCGACCAACAACATCTTGTCTCCTGCGAACGGTGAGCCAATCATCGTACCTTCTCAGGACGTGGTCTTGGGTCTTTACTACATCACACGTGATGCTGTAAATGCCAAAGGTGAAGGCATGGTGTTTGCGGATACTCACGAAGTAAACCGTGCGCTTGCAACAGGTCAGGTAGATTTACACGCTCGCGTAAAAGCTCGTGTACACCAAACTGTAATCAATGAAAATGGCGAGCGTGAGCAACAAACGATTGTTGTCGACACTACACCAGGTCGTTGCTTACTTTGGGAAGTTGTGCCTGAAGGTTTAAGCTTTGAGCAAATTAACCTTGAGATGAACAAAAAGAATATCTCGAAGTTAATCAACTCTTGCTACCGTAAATTGGGTCTAAAAGATACAGTTATCTTCGCCGACCAATTGATGTACTTGGGCTTCCGTCAAGCGACACGTTCAGGTGTGTCTGTGGGTATGGAAGACATGGTTATTCCGCCACAAAAACAAGCAATTATTGAAAAGGCAGAAACTGAAGTTCGTGAAATTGAACAACAGTTCGAGCAAGGTTTCGTAACTGCAGGTGAGCGTTATAACAAAGTGGTCGATATTTGGGCGCGTACCAACGACCAAGTTGCTAAAGCGATGATGGACAACTTGTCATTCACTACTGTGAAAAACAAACAGGGTGAAGACGAGAAGCAAAAATCATTCAACTCGATCTACATGATGTCGGATTCTGGTGCGCGTGGTAGTGCGGCACAGATTCGTCAGTTGGCGGGTATGCGTGGTTTGATGGCGAAACCAGATGGTTCGATCATTGAAACCCCAATTAAAGCGAACTTCCGTGAAGGTTTGACGGTACTTCAGTACTTCATTTCAACACACGGTGCGCGTAAAGGTTTGGCCGATACCGCATTGAAAACAGCGAACTCAGGTTACTTGACACGTCGTTTGGTAGACGTTGCACAAGACTTGGTGATCACTGAGCCAGATTGTGGTACCTATGGTGGTTTAGTGATGACTCCATTCATTCAGGGTGGTGATGTCATTGAAAACCTAGGTACACGTGTATTGGGTCGTGTGACTGCTGAAGACGTGAAGAAAGCGGGTTCAGACGAAGTTATTCTGCCACGTAATACACTCATTGACGAAAAACTTGCAAACTTCCTTGAAGAGCAAGGTGTCGATGAAGTGAAAGTGCGTTCAGTCGTGTCATGTGAATCGACCTTTGGTGTATGTGCGAAGTGTTATGGTCGTGACCTAGCACGTGGTCACTTGGTAAACCCAGGTGAATCTGTAGGTGTTATGGCTGCTCAATCGATTGGTGAGCCAGGTACTCAGTTAACCATGCGTACATTCCACGTGGGTGGTGCAGCAAGCCGAACTTCTGCAGCGAACAGCGTACAAGTGCGTAATAAAGGTTCAGTACGTTTCCACAACGTGAAAACTGTACAACACGCTAAAGGCCACTTGGTATCTGTATCTCGTTCAGGTGAAATTGGTATTGCCGATGAGCTTGGTCGTGAGCGCGAACGCTATAAACTGCCATACGGTGCCTCAATCTTGCTAAAAGATGGCGAAGCTGTAGAAGCAGGCGGTATCGTTGCGACTTGGGATCCGCACACACATCCACTTGTAACTGAAGTTGCGGGTAAAATCCGTTTCAGCCAGATTGCTGATGGCGTGACTGCAACCTCGAAAACAGATGATGCGACTGGTATGACCACAGTTGAAATCTTGCCAGTGACTTCACGTCCTGCGTCAGGTAAAGACTTACGTCCTGCAGTCGTATTAGACACTGTGGATGGTGGTGAACAATTCTACTTCTTGCCACAAAATACCATTCTTTCTGTGCGTGATGGCGAAAGCATTGGTGTGGGTGACGTCATTGGTCGTGTTCCACAAGAATCTTCACGTACTCGTGATATTACCGGTGGTTTACCACGTGTTGCTGACTTGTTTGAAGCACGTAAACCTAAAGAGCATGCGATTCTTGCAGAAGTGTCTGGTATCGTGAGCTTTGGTAAAGAAACCAAAGGTAAGAACCGTTTGGTAATTACACCGGATGATGGCTCTGAGATTTACGAAGAGTTGATTCCAAAATGGCGTAGCATCAACGTGTTTGAAGGTGAGCATGTGAACCGTGGTGAAACCATTTCTGATGGTCCACAAAACCCACATGACATCTTGCGCTTGAAAGGTGAAGTCGCGTTAACGAATTACATCGTGAATGAAGTTCAAGACGTTTACCGTTTACAAGGTGTAAAAATCAACGATAAGCACATTGAAGTGATCGTACGTCAAATGTTGCGTAAAGTCGAAATCACCGATGGTGGCGATACTAGCTTCATTAAAGGCGAACAAGTGGATTACATCCGCGTGGTACAAGAAAACCAAGCAGTATTGGCACAAAACAAGTTCCCTGCGAAGTTTGAACGTCAATTGATGGGTATTACCAAAGCATCGCTTTCAACTGACTCGTTCATTTCTGCTGCATCGTTCCAGGAAACAACACGTGTGTTAACTGAAGCAGCTGTAACAGGTAAAGAAGATGACTTACGTGGCTTGAAAGAGAACGTGGTTGTAGGTCGTTTGATTCCTGCAGGTACTGGTTTGGCGTATCACTTGGAACGTCGTCGTCAGGAAGCTGAAGCTGCAGAAATTGCGTTGGTTAATGACTTCTCTGATGTAGACCAAGCATTAAGCCAAGCATTTAGCGATGAATTCAACGATTTGTAATTCAAACTGAATACATGAATCTAGAAGACGCCTCTCGGGGCGTCTTTTTTTATGTGTCACTTTAAACTCAGATTTTGCTTTAATAAAACTAGAATATTTCTTATAGTGGAATCAGAACAATTTAAAAATATGATGAAAAACTAGGGGATAACACATGAAATTTACAGGTATTGCATTGGGTCTGTCGGCAATGTTGATCAGCTTGCCAATTCTTGCGGCACCAATGCCGAATAGTATTGTGGTGAAAGATAAAGCGATTGTGCCTGTATTGAAAACTGAAGTGACTCGTAAAGTTGCAGGTGAGCCACCTGTACGTCATGTGGAATCGACAATTTTTGAAGTCAGTAATCAGGGTAAAGATATTGTAGCCAAAGAAGTGGTATTTGATGATGATCAAAGCCAGTTTTCAGAGAAACAGTTGGGTTTACCTGTGATTCAAAAGGGCGGTGTGATTGTTCCTACTTCAAAAATTGAGCTGAATAAAACCCTAAAACAAGATGGACAGATTCTTTCAGAAGTCAAAAGTATTGATGCGGAAGGTGTGGAATATAAGCAAGGACAAGCACCTATTCACCGTACTTTGAAGTTGGATCAGGTAAAAACACCTGAAACCAAAGAAACGATTTCTCATGCAGTTTTTACTGAAGATGGACAAACCACAAGAGATGTCATGCTTTTGGAAGAAGATGGTGCTGAATCATCTATTCAGCCTTAAGTCTTTTACAGAAATACCTTCATCTTACTGTGCTTGGTAACAGTTTTTTCAAAGTTGTTACCGCAATATGCACTAAGCTGAGAGCGAATAGACCGAGGGGGAGTAATCACCATGAAAAAAGTATTGAGTGTATTGGCAATTGCCACAGTATCGACCATGTTTATGGCAGGTTGTGAAAGCATGAGTTCTAATGACCAGCGTATTGGCGCTGCAGCATTAGGTGGTGCCGTTGGTGGCGCAGCGGGTAACAGCGTAGGTGGCAGTGTTGGTGCAGCAGCAGGCGCAGGTGCAGGTGCGGCAGTTGGAAGTAAAACCCAAGATGGTTCTAACCGTAACGCAACCTATAGTGGAATTGGCGGTGCGATTGGTTCAATTTTAGGTAAAGAAGTGATAGGTGGTAACGCAGGCGCTGCAATCGGTGGTGCTGTTGGTGGTGGTGCTGGTGCAGCGATCGAGCAAAAGCGTTAATCTGAATACGAACAGCCAAACCATCCTATTGAAGTACTTATATTTCAGTACATACAACGCAGAATCTGATGATTCTGCGTTTTTTATGCAAGCTGAAAAATTAATGCGTTTGGATAAATTGATTGACTGCTTGAGTATAGGCATTATTTTGCCCCAATGATTTGTTGATTTCAGCATGTGAAAGTCGGACAGGCAATAATTGGGTTTGAGTCCCGAATTTTTGTGCTTGTTGAATAAATTGCCGAGCTTGAGTACAGGGTTGGTCTGCGCGGATGGTTGAACACACAGCGAGAAATGCTGGTAGAGCTTGGTGCAGCTGAGCTATCGGAGAAAGGGCTTTCCAGTTGGAGGGCTGATCACCAAAGGCTTGATCATAAAAATGAGCATGACGTGTTTGCATCATCTTTTCAATATCATAAGCCGCGCTATCTAAAGCAACTGTAGCACGCCATGGCAGTGGCTGGGGTGCCAGCCAATGGGGACGAACGGATAATAGACTGACCAGATGTGCACCTGCGGAATGTCCCATAAGTACCAAGCGTTTTGAGTCGGCATGCCAATGCGGTGCCTGATTTTGGATATAAATAAGCGCTTGAGCTATATCCTGAGTTTGCTGCTGCACGGTCACCTTCGGAATTAATCTATAGTTGATAGATACAAAAATCCAGTTTTGCTTGTTCCAGTAACTCAGCTTATTTTTGACCACAGCAGCATGATTTTTATCACCTATTTTCCAAGCACCCCCATGTACCATCATCATGAGCGGGGCTGGTGTTTGATCTGTGAGTACTTTGGCAGGAAAATAGACATCCATCACTTGTTGAGGATGAGGTCCATAAGCAACATTTTTCAAAGTCTGCACTTTGGTAAATGTATTCGGCTCCAAAGCATGGATAGATGTCGATGAATAGAAACAAAGTAGGGAAAAGATCGGCACAAGAATTTTTTTCATTTTAATGATCCTTTAATTTTAAATACCATCAATGTTTATAATTTTTATGATCCACTGATGTATCAACAGTAATACTTTAACTGATCTATACCTGCTAAAAAAGAGTTGCGAAGTTTGTCGGTGATATCGATCTTTTTGTCTTTTGATTAAAATTATATTACCCACAACGCAGAATCATTGGATTCTGCGTTTTTTGTGAGTTAAAAAATTATGCTGCTACAGCTTTGGGCTTTTTACGTCGGATATATACGGTCTTATGTACTTCGGCAATGCGTACACCAGATTCGTCCAAAATATTTAAGCTATATTGGCGTGTGATCGGCGCATAATTTTCGGTCAGTTGTTTAACTTCATTAATTTCTTCTGGGCTGAGGCGAATATCTGCATATACCGTGCTACGACCAGGGGCAAGAAACTGAATGCTCGCAGCTTTATCCCAAACTATATATTTGGAACCCAAGTGATGCATCAGAATGAGCATATAGAAAGGATCGACCATCGAATATAGGCTGCCACCAAAATGCACCCCAACAATATTTTGGTTTTTTCGGGTCAGCGGCATTTTGACTCGCACATGATATTCAGCTAAATCAATCTGATCAATTTCGATACCCGCACCGCGATAGGGCGCATAACGATTTAAAAAATATTTAGAAATAAGTGGAATACTTTGTAGTTTTTTAAGCAGATTCATGTGATTTTAACTATATCTTTCAAGTCTGGATACCTTATATTAGTCTAAAATTTAGGCATCAATATGGCATGTTTTGTTATGCTGAGTGCAACAAAGGTCAATAAAAATAAAAAGGATGTTTATGCAAGCGCAAACACAATGGATTGAAACTTCAGATAAACAAAAACTGTATGTCAAAACTTGGGGTGAGCCACACTTACCTGCGCTGATCTTGGTGCATGGCTATCCTGATCATCAGGAAGTCTGGGAGCGGGTCATTGCGCTGTTGGTACAGGATTTTTATATTGTGAGTTACGATGTACGTGGAGCGGGGCAGTCTTCGGTACCACGTTCTATACGTGCTTACAGCTTGCCGCAATTGGCTACAGATTTAAAGTATGTGGCCAATGCCGTATTGGGGCAGCGAGCATTTCATTTGGCCGCACATGACTGGGGTGCAATTCAGTCTTGGGAAGCTGTGACTAGCCCAGAATTTAAAGAGCGGATTTTATCTTACAGTAGTATTTCGGGCCCATGTTTAGATCATGCCGCATTCTGGATGCGTAAGCAATTTGCACAACACAAACTCAAATTTCTGAAACAAATCCGCAAGTCTTGGTATATTGCCGCATTTCAATTGCCAATGGTTGCACCTATGTTGTGGCATTTTTTTAAACCTGAGCAATGGCGCAACGTGGTCATGCGTTTAGAACGTCATACAGATATTGCTATGAATCCACATGTTGCACAGGATGGATGTCACGGGGTTCAATTGTATCGCGCCAATTTTATTCCACGCTTACTCAAGCCACGACGGCGTTATGCAGTTTGTCCTGTACAGGCAATTGTATTGAAGTACGACCAATTTGTGAGTCCTGAATTGGCTGATGAAATGTCACTTTGGGTTGAGCATTTTCAGCGGGTGGAATTGGCTGCTAATCATTGGGCAATTCTTAGTCAGCCACAAGCTGTTGCTACAGCCATCCGTGACTTTGCTTATAAGTATGAAAATCAGAGAACTTTACCTGATCATACTTAAATTCATTTGTCGGAGTTGAATGTTTGGTCAACTTCATCATTCATAATCTCTGATAAAATAGCTTCTTTTTTAAATTTTCATCTCTTATGTTCGCAATTCTTGCTGCCATCACAATCATGTTTGGATTGTCGCTGGCTCGTGTGCCTGTGGTTTTTGCCTTGGTGATTGGTGCCGTTTCTGGTGGTTTACTGGCTGGTTTGGGCTTACAAGGAACTTTAGATGCCTTTAACAATGGCTTGGGTGGTGGTGCGAAAATCGCGCTGGCTTATGGTATTTTGGGTGCATTTGCATTGGCTTTAGCACGTTCAGGTTTACCCGATTTATTGGCCTATAAACTTATTCGTACTTTAACTGGCAGTCAAAACAGCAAAGTTCAGAATCGGGTCAAATATCTGATTTACTTTACTGTGGCTTTGGCAGCAGTGTTCTCGCAAAACCTGATTCCTGTGCATATTGCATTTATTCCTGTGTTGATTCCACCGCTGTTGAGTGTATTCAATCACTTGAATTTAGATCGTCGTGCTGTGGCATGTTTGCTCACATTTGGTTTGGTGGCAACCTATATGTTCGTACCAGTAGGTTTTGGTGCCATCTTCCTGAACGATATTTTGGCGCATAACATCAATACTTTTGGTGCACCTTATGGCTTTGCCATTCAGAATCAAGATATTCCTGCCGCAATGTTTATTCCTGTATTTGGGATGTTCATTGGGCTATTGATCGCGTTGTTTGTGAGCTATCGCAAGCCAAGACACTATCAAGATGTGCAGGTAGAACGTACCCAAAGTATTTCCAGTGAATTAAATTCAAATACAAATGAGCAAGGTACTGAAAAACCTCAGATTGCTAAATTTACCTTGTGGATGGCTGTATTTGCGATTATTGCAACGCTAGTCGTACAACTCTATTCGGATTCCATGATTTTGGCGGGCTTAGTGGGTGTTGCCATTTTAAGCTGTGCAGGAATTTTTAAATGGAAAGAAGCCGATGATGTCATTATTACGGGTATGCGTATGATGGCATTGATTGGTTTTATTATGATTGCGGCACAAGGCTTTGCCGCGGTGATTGAAGCCACCAATCAGGTACCCGCTTTGGTAGAAGCCTCTGTAGAATGGATTGGTAATAGCAAGGCTTTAGCAGCCTTTTTAATGTTGCTGATTGGTTTGCTTATTACGCTGGGCATCGGTTCGTCATTTTCGACGGTACCAATTTTAGCGATTATTTATGTGCCTTTATGTTTGCAGTTCGGTTTTAGTCCTGCCGCGACCATTGCAATTATTGGCACAGCAGCAGCCTTAGGAGATGCGGGTTCTCCAGCATCGGATTCAACCTTAGGGCCTACTTCGGGCTTAAATATGGATGGGCAGCACGACCACATGAAGGACAGTGTGGTACCGACTTTTATTCACTTTAATATCCCATTGATCATTTTTGGTTGGATTGCAGCGATGGTGCTGTAAATCATCACCAAAATGCGTAAGCGCACGTGTTCAGAATAGGCTGGGCACGTTGCAGCACAGTGTTAAAACAACAAAAAAAGCTTTGTTGCACAAACCTATCTGTAAAGGCTTTTTCAGCGATATAATTTTCAAATGAAGAAGCCTACACACAAAATC
>NZ_JAAZQY010000041.1:0-18243 GCF_012371315.1 Acinetobacter sp. A1 | reverse complement strand
ACGTTTAACTCGTTGTTCTCGTTTATGTTCCATAAAATAAGTCTCTTAAGGTGTAAACTTATTTCAGGACGGGACACAGTTGATAAAAGAAAAGCCCTCAAGATAGAGAGCTTTACTCATTTTTACGACGGCGTAGATCGTGTGATCTGATTATTTAGCCGCTTCACCCCAAGCAGGTACAACGGCTTTCATAAGTGGTTTTAACATTTTCATTGAACATGCCAAAACTTGACCATTTTCCATAGAGTCGCTACCACCACGTGCATCGACCACTGTACCGCCCGCTTCTTTCACAATCAGCTCACCAGCAGCAATATCCCACGGTTTTAAGCCAAGTTCAAAATAACCATCTAAACGGCCTGCAGCCACATAAGCCAAGTCTAAAGCGGCAGAACCTGCACGGCGGTATTGCGCACCAGCTTCGGTTACATTCAATAAACTTTCAAAATGGTTTTTGGCATAAGAGATGATTTCACCATCACGCTTGGCACGATAAGCATGCCCAACGGCTAAGAAAGTGTTTTCTAGGCTGTCTTTTACATTTACACGAATACGACGCTGATTCATCATCGCACCACGGCCACGGCTCGCAGAGAACAATTCATCTTTTACAGGGTCGTAAATTACACCGTGCTGCGTTACACCTTTGTGTTGTACCGCAATAGAAATACAGAAATGAGGGAAACCGTGAACGAAGTTTAAAGTGCCATCTAAAGGATCAATTACCCAGCACCAATCGGCATCATGGCCTTTGCCTTCCTGCATGCCAAACTCTTCGCCCAGGAAGCTGTGATTTTTATAACTTTTACGCAAAGTATCAATGGTCAATTGCTCGAGGTAACGGTCTACACGCGTTACAGGACCATCAATCCCTTTTTCTTCGACTTGTAGATCGAGTTTATGACGATTCTGATGCGCTTTTAAAAGCTCTTGACCAACTGTTTGAGCCGCACGCGCAGCCATCACCACCATAGGTTCCATTGAACACCCACTACAAATTTGAAGAGATTGATAAAGAATAATGCATGAAAGCCCCAACATTTTAACAAATATTGAGGCTTTTGGGGAAGAAGTGTTGCTAAATTTAATTCAGTACAGACTGCTGCACGTGCTGCCAAGTTTTTTGCATCGATTTTTCAATGCCTTGAGCGTCTAGACCTGCTTGCTGCAACATTTGAGCATGCGTCGCTTGTTGCATAAAGCTATCTTCTAAACCTAAATGAATGATCGGTTTGACAATCTGTGCTTTGGCCAAGTATTCACTTACTGCGCTGCCTGCACCACCCATAATCGCATGTTCTTCTACGGTCACGAATAAAGCGGTACTTTCAGCAATATCAGACAGCAGTTTTTCATCCAACGGCTTCACAAAACGCATGTTCACCACACGTACTGCCACCTCATGCTGTTTGGCAAAGGCTTCGGCTGCTTCAACAGCCGCCTGTACACGACTACCAAAGGCTAAAACAGAAACATAGTCTTCATACTGCGTATTGAACTGTGCCACAATTTCCGCTTGCCCTAATGGAATTGCGGTCATTTGTTGCTGAATTTCAACACCTAAGCCATTACCACGTGGGTAACGCACTGCTGCAGGACCGTTGTATAAATAGGCTGTATGCAGCATCTGACGACATTCATTTTCGTCTTTTGGCGCCATAATGACGATATTTGGCACAGTACGCATATAGGCATAATCGTATGCCCCCGCATGGGTTGGGCCGTCTTCACCAACCAAACCTGCACGGTCAATACCAAAAGTCACATCTAGATTTTGTAAAGCCACATCATGAATGAGTTGGTCATAACCACGCTGTAAGAAGGTTGAATAAATTGCGACCACAGGCTTTAAGCCTTCACAGGCCATGCCTGCAGCCAAAGTCACTGCATGCTGTTCGGCAATGGCAACATCAAAAAAACGTTCAGGAAATTGTTTGGCAAACTGTACCATGCCTGAACCTTCACACATGGCTGGTGTAATGGCCAATAAACGTGAATCCTGTTCGGCCTGATCACATAACCACTGTCCAAACACATCGGAATATTTTGGTGCTGCAACAGGCGCAGCTTTGGCATGGATTTTAGTAATCGCGTGATATTTAATTTGATCGGCTTCTGCAGGAGCAAAGCCTTTGCCTTTTTTTGTGTAAACGTGAATTAAACGTGGGCCTTTACGTTTTTTCAGGGCATTAAAAACTTGCGCCAATTGTTCAACATCATGCCCATCGAAAGGGCCGAAATAATCAAAACCGATGGCTTTAAATAAGTTGTCTGCAGCTTCGGTAGCAGCACAATGCAAACGTGAGTTGTACGTCCACTTCGGATGTGGCTGCACGTAGGCTTCACCTGTTTCACTCACATGAACGGATTCACCACGTTCCCAAATTGCAGCAAGGTGTTTGGCAAAGCCGCCTGTGCTGCATGAAATAGACATATCATTGTCATTCAGCACCACCATCATATCGGCCTGATGCGCAACTGCATCATTCATGGCTTCAAAGGCCATCCCTGCCGTCATAGCGCCATCACCAATAATTGCTACCACTTCACATGGGTTTTGCTGATAACGACGTGCCAACGCCATCCCCAAACCTGCAGAAATTGCCGTTGAGGAATGACCCACACCAAAGGTGTCGAATATAGATTCTTCACGTGCAGGAAATGCCGCCAAACCATCTTTTGCGCGAATGGTCGTGAGTTGTTCACGGCGTCCTGTCAGTGCTTTATGCGGATAAGCCTGATGACCGACATCCCAAATCAAGCGGTCTTTTGGGGTATTAAAACAATAATGCAGCGCAACGGTCAGTTCGATCACGCCTAAGTTTGCGCCAAAGTGTCCTCCACTTTGACCTGCGGCATACAAAATGAATTGACGTAACTCATCTGCCACTTGTGGAAGCTGGCTTTGCGCGAGTAAACGTAATTGCTGCGGATGGTCAATCGCATCGAGCAATGGTGTTACAGGGCGTTGAGTTGGAATTTCTGTATACAGCATATGTGGCAAAGCCTTCTAAAGCCTGGCAAATCCTAAGCTAGGTCAATGGGAATTACTCGATCATATAACCGAATGGTATCACCTTCAATCAGCCACATTTCTAGCGGTGTAGTTTTGAGCAATGATTTCAGTTGGGCACACGTTGGGTGCGTAGATTATCCTGAATAATCTAACTATTTATCAACCATTATCGTGTGCTTTATACAAAAAAGAAAATCTTCTGTATAAATTCGTGTTTGCTATTCTACTAATGTCTGAGCATTACGCTATACTTTAAACAATTTATCGACTATTCACGAGTTAAACAGTGCCGATTAAGTTTGTCGCAACCTCACGATTACCGACTGCATTTGGTGAGTTCAAGATTACGGTATTTCAAGATCCTGAAACTGGCGAAGAACATGTGGCATTATCCAAAGGTTTAGACACCGCACCTAGCGAACCTGTTTTAGTACGCATCCACTCAGAATGTTTAACTGGCGATGCTTTCGCGTCTTTGAAGTGCGATTGTGGCCCGCAGTTACAAGCTACTCAGCGCCTGATTAATGATGCAGGACAAGGGGTGATTTTATATTTACGCCAAGAAGGCCGCGGCATTGGCTTGACCAATAAAATTCGTGCTTATGCCCTGCAAGATCAAGGACATGACACCGTCGATGCCAATTTGATGCTGAATTTACCTGCCGATGCACGTCGCTATGACATGTGCAGCATTATGCTAGATCATTTGCAGGTCAAGGCTGTACGCCTAATTACCAATAACCCTTTGAAAATTCAAGCATTGCAAGAACAAGGGATTACGGTGGTAGACCGTGTACCACTCACTGTGGGTTTGAATCCATTCAATGAGGAATATTTGCAAACCAAGCATGAACGTATGGCGCACATGTATGATAAAGGTGACTTCTAAGTCACCTTTTTTAATTAGGGATGCCGCAATTTAGACCTGATTTACTTAAATCGTCATCGAAAAAATACGGTTATTTGGCATACGGCGTTTTAAGCGCAAATCAAAGGCCATACAAATATTGCGCACAAAGGGTTTGCCTTTTTCCAGAATTTGAATGCGCTGATCTTGAATCGACAGCAATTCATCTTCTTGCATTTCTTGCAATTGCTGCAATACCTGCTCAATTTCTGCAAAGTTCAGTTCGGGATTAGCCCAAGAGGTTTCAAAGCTGCACATTAAATTCAAAATATGCTGACGAATCACCAAATCTTCCCGATTCAGCACATGCCCTTTAAACACAGGAATCTCGTTGCGCTCTAAACGCGCGTAATAATCTTCAATACTTTTTTCATTTTGGGCAAAGCTATACCAACTGTCGCTGATTGATGAAACACCTAAACCAATCATGACCTGTGTTTTAGATGCGGTATACCCCATAAAGTTACGATGCAAACTGCCATTTTTAAATGACTGGTACATACCATCACTGGCTAAAGCAAAGTGATCCATGCCAATTTCATGGTAACCATGTGCCAAGAGTCGATTTTTGCCTTCTTCATAGCACTGACGTTTTAATTCATCTTTAGGCACATCTTCATCTTTAAAACCACGTTGACCATTACCTTTAATCCAAGGCACATGTGCATAACTATAAAATGCCAAGCGGTCTGGCATTAAACGATGGGTCTGTTCAATGGTATTCAACACATCATCTAAATTCTGAAATGGCAAACCAAACACTAGATCATGCGAAATAGAATCATAGCCAATTTCACGCGCCCACTCGGTCACACGTTGCACATGCTCAAAAGGCTGCAGTCGATGAATAGCACGTTGTACTTTTTCATTGTAGTCTTGCACACCATAACTAACCCGACGAAAACCCAAATCATATAAAGCCTGTAAATGCTCACGAGTGGTGTTATTGGGATGCCCTTCAAAACTAAATTCATGTTGATCAGCCACTTCAGCTTTAGCCAAAATGCCCTGAATCAACTGCGTTAGGTGTTCCACTGAAAAGAAAGTCGGTGTACCGCCGCCCAAATGAATTTCTTTAATAATTGGTGTAGCTTTCAGCAACTGACAATACAAGTCCCATTCTTTTAATACCGCCTGAATATAAGGCTGTTCAACCTCATGCCTCTTGGTAACCCGCTTATGACAGCCACAAAACGTACATAAACTTTCACAAAATGGCAGATGAATATACAGACTGATACCTTCACTGGCATTGGATTCATCAAAAGAACGCTTCAGGGTTTGCTGCCATGCCTCTGCTGAGAATGTTTCGTCATCCCAATATGGCACGGTTGGATAACTGGTATAGCGTGGTCCAGGCACATTGTATTTTTGAATTAAAGAATTTGCCTGCTGTGTCATCCCATCTGCCTCATCCAGTGAATTAGCGCCCTGCAAAATTTGCTTTGGCCTGCAAACTATTGTGCTGAGCTTGTAAGTGGAAATCAACCTAGTCTTTTGCTCGGAATACTCTGGATAAAATGCTCTATTTACCTCATTCACAGAATAGTTTGCTAAGACAATTCAGACAAAGCGCTTAATTTTTAGAGGCTTTTATGTTTTGATGTAAGCCATTTTATTTTTATGCTGAGGTGGCCATGTCGCATCCTACTCACGCGGATATTCAGCGGGTACGTGAATTTCTTCTCGATTTACAGGCGCGAATTTGTGCGGCTTTAGAACAACAAGAACAAGCAGGTGGCGGAAACGCACAGTTTGAAATTGATGACTGGCAACGTCCTGAAGGTGGCGGTGGTCGTTCCCGTGTCTTACAAAACGGTACGGTGATTGAAAAAGGCGGGGTGATGTTCTCACACATCAACATCTCCAAACTACCAGCCTCTGCAACAGAACGCCATCCGAATATTGCAGGTGCACCTGCGCAGGCGATGGGCGTGTCATTGGTGATTCACCCGAAAAACCCGAATGTGCCAACTTCACATGCCAATGTGCGTTTATTTGTCGCTGAACCCGAAGGACAGCCGCCAATTTGGTGGTTCGGTGGTGGTTTTGACCTGACACCGTTTTATCCAAATGACGAAGATGTTTTGGCATGGCACCAAACTGCACATGATTTGTGTGCCCCTTTTGGTGAAAAGGTTTACGCAGAACATAAAAAATGGTGTGATGACTACTTTTATTTAAAGCACCGTGATGAACAACGTGGTGTCGGTGGCTTATTTTTTGATGACTTGAATCAATGGGACTTTGAAACCTGTTTTAACTATATTCAGGCTGTTGGCAATGGTTATTTGGAAGCGATTCTGCCAATTTTTGAACGTAACCGTGACAAAGCCTATACTGAAGCACAACGCGAGTTTCAGCTTTACCGTCGCGGGCGTTATGTTGAATACAATCTAGTCTATGACCGTGGCACCTTATTTGGTTTACAAACAGGTGGACGGATTGAGTCAATTTTAGTGAGTTTACCGAACTTGGCAGGCTGGTCGTATCGTCCTGAATGGGCGGAAGATTCAGCAGAGAAAAAACTCACTGACTACTATTTAAAACCTCGCGACTGGTTAAATCTCGAAGCCAGCTCACTGTAGAAAAGATCACATTCAACTTCTAAAAAAGCGATTCCTCCACGAATCGCTTTTTTGCTTACAAACTTTATCGCTTATTTTCAAATCAATAAATATGCACAGCATCAATTAACTGTCATGATGTTGCGGATGGACTTTAATAGACGATGTGACTGCGCACGCGACTCTACGATGCAACCAGACATGAATAAAAAAATTCATCATTCAAACGGACTGCATCGCAAGCTTATTCATCAAACTGTCAAAGCAACATGACAAACTGCGCCACATCTGTCAGGAGATATCCATGCTGCACACATTCACCAAACCCAAAATTATTTTATTTTGGTCTACCTTTGCCATTTTAGTTGGCTCAATTTGCATGACTTTTATCTTTGAAAGTCATCTATCAGATGGTTTGGCCATTAGCAGCAGTATTTTGGCAGGCATTGCCATGTTTGTGACTGCAGCAATTTTAGTTTTGGAAACAGTGCTCGCCATTTGTAATCCTTAACCCTTCCACGCGTTTATCTTCCAGCTAAAATTTTAGCGCTTTCACAGCAGTGATAGCCACAGGTTTTTATTCTGTGCAACGCTTCAGTCCACGCCCAATTTCACGTATATTGGTCTGCATTTCAGCATCTGGATTTTGGCACATGCGCAAACAATTTGCCGTGATTGGCAACCCAATTGAACAATCTCGCTCTCCTGAACTGCATCATGCTTTTGCAGACAAAACCGGCATTCAACTGCAATACAGCAAACGCCTTGCCCCGCTGGATGGTTTTCGTGACAGCGTGCAGGACTTTTTTGCGCAAGGTGGTGTCGGTATGAATGTGACCGTGCCATTTAAAGAGCAAGCCTTTGCTGAATGTGGCGTATTGACCGAGCGTGCCAAAATTGCCAAAGCTGTCAACACCTTATGGATGCAAGACGGTGTTCTACATGGCGACAATACCGATGGACAAGGCTTAGTCGATGCCATTACCGCATTGGGCTGGAACTTAAAACAAAGCGACATTCTGATTATTGGTGCGGGTGGTGCAACACGTGGTGTCATCTATCCATTGGTTCAAGCAGGTGCGAAGAAAATCGTAATTGCTAACCGTACCCTTGCTCGTGCAGAACAACTGGTTGCCGACTTACAAGCTGCTGTGCCACAAGCCGAATTACAGGCCATGGCGCTAACCGATTTAACAGGTCAATTTGATTTGGTCATCAATGCAACCTCTGCCAGTTTAACTGGAGATGCCTTGGAACTGCCTGAAAGTTTGAAATTTAACTCTGCCTATGAAATGGCATACGGCAAAGTATCTAGCTTTTTAGAACAAGCCAAAGCACGTGGCGTACCCACTTCGGAAGGTTTTGGTATGTTGGTTGGTCAAGCCATTGAATCTTTTTACATTTGGAATGGGGTGAAACCTGAGTTAAAAGATTTCCTCTAAATCATCATTCAAGAAAATAGCCCGTTAGCATCAGCAAAAGGGCTATTTTTTGAACTGGACAATCTTGTTTAACCATGACTGCCCATTTTTTATGCTCGGTTTATTTCACATATTTCTGCATATCTTCATATACATCCATATAAATTTCATAATCAATCATTTCAGCCTGTTCTAAGCTCAGAGGCTGAATTGAACGCTGACTCATTTTACCTTTTTGATGATCAATATAAGTTTGACCTAAAATCTGTGCCGTTTTCTTTAAATTGGCGAGATCCGGCGTATCCCAAGTATAGGCAGCTTGATACAACTTTTGATATTGCTGCGCAAACATCTGTTGTGGCTGTTTATATTGTTGTTTGAGCTTACGCCATTCCAATGCTACTTTATTTTCATCGACGGCATCTTCAGTCAAATTATTAATATGACGACCAATGGCGTTATTAAATTGTACATCTTCCTGCAAATGATGCTTAGCTTGCAGGGCTTCAATCCGTTTGAGTGCTGCACCTTGCGGGTCATAGTAGCGCTCGTCACTAAACCAATAGGCATAGACTTCTGCCATTTCCTGCAAAGTTTGCGGACTTAAGTTTTTCACCCACTCACGCTGCTCTGCTGCCATGTGCACTAAAAATAAAGTCTGATAAGTTTCACTAAATGAACCTTTTTGTTGATAGGTCTTTTCAGCCAATTGCTTTAATTCATCGGTATAACTGAGTGTAGCTGTGATGGCTGCCTGCTCACTGGCTGCCGTATCCTGTTCCAGACTACGACCTAAATTTTTCACCCATTTTTCTAAAATAGAATCTTTACTGACTTCTTGAATAGACTTTGCCTGACGCAATGCTGCACGGTCTATCTTATTAGCATTTCCATAATTGGAAATCTGCACATCATTACGCACATGAATAGTGCCATAATTTTCACGCTCAAATTGCAGGGCATAATCCACTTTTGCGGCACGCCCCTGATCATCTAAAGCCACATCAATTTGAATGGGTGTTTTTTTACGTGCATCAGTCGTGTTCATAATCTGCTGAATTTCAGCCTGATGTTTTTGCCACAACGCTGCAAAAGCTGCTGCATCAACCAATTGTTCAGAACGGTAGGGTTTAAAAAGTTCAGCCAGTTTTTCTTGCGGGGTATTAAAATGCGCCTCAAATACCGATTCTGCCTGTGCAGCACGGCTTTCGGTAAAGGCTTTTAATTCATAAGCATACGCACAATAGGTCAAATCACCCACTTTGGCTGTTTTGGCTGTTTCAATAAGATGCTCACAATCTTGCTCACTTAATATGTTTTCTTCTAATGCAGCTGCATTTATCGCCTCTTTGGCTGCCTGAGTTGCTGCATCATAAGCCTCTGAGGATGCTGCTTCTGTCACCACTGTTGAATCAGCAGCCTCATCTTCCTGATTTGATTCAGTCTCATAAAACTTCTGGCTGACCAAATTACGCAAGGCGACCGCTGCTTGATACGCTACGAAGCCTTCTTGGCTCATGCCATAATCTTCAGCCGTTTCATTTTGTTTTAAATATTCTTCAGGACTCAACTCTTTGGCAGGTGCATCTTGAGCATGCTCAGACGATGCATTAGCTGCCACTTGCTCCGTAGCATCTTCTGTTGCTGCTGCCTGCCCTAACACGGTCTGCTGTAAATACGGCGCATTGACATGATCAAACATCGACAACTGCAGCATCATGTCTTCTAAGCTGCTGCTATAGCGGATTTTTTCACTGAATTTCTGTTGGCGCTCTGCCGTAGTTAAATTCACTTTTTGAATTTGTTGGGAACCTGCCAAAACATAAGGCACTGCGTTTAATGCTTTTAAATACGCTGCAAATTCCTTTACCTTCACCCGTTCAATGTCTGACTTATATTTAGAAAAGTCGACATAGGCAAAGTCATTTTGGCTGTCTTTATTGACCAGATACGGCAGCAATGAAAAATAATTGGTATAAAACTTGTACTCATTAAAATCAATCACCATCGGTACTTTCATTTGTACCAACAGCGTCGGTTTTTCATAACGGGCTGCCACATTTAAGGCTGCTATTTTTTGGCGATAATGTACCGATCCGTCATAGTCAAACTGTGTATCGTTCAGCACATTTAACATAAAATCAAAGGGATTAGATTTTCCTGCAACACCCAAAACATCAGATGCGCTGCGCTGCTCCTTTGCCATAGCCGCATATAAATTTTGCTTTTCTTGGGTACTTAAACGAATTTTTTGCTGTTTTAAATGTTGATCTACCTGCTTTTTGAGCGCTGGGTCTAATTCAGCAGGCTGTGTAGTCACTGTTTTAGAGGGGCTATCCTGTTGTTTGGCTTGCACGCGCAATTGACCTTGAAAGTCATAACTTGGCGTTTCAAAAATGGCATTTAAGCCAGTCACAGCTTTTTGTTCTAAGGTCACCGCCTGATTGGAATTGGTCTTTATGACATGCTGCGAACAACCTGTTGCCGCTAAACTAAAAAGACATAAAGATAAATATTTTAATTGTACCTTCATTGGTAAACACCTTATATTCATTATAGATTGGTCTATTCAAACGCACAGATTATGATACATTCTAACATAGTGTTCTATTCATATTTTTAGGTTGAAAAATTTTCATAATTCGCATTTCTGACATTTTTATTCGCTATTCTTATCAATGTATTTTGACCATGAGTGTGAATAATCAACATATCGATACAGATAATCCAAAACTATTTCTAAATTAGGATTAAGACTATGCCAGCATATAAAGCCCCATTACACGATATTCGTTTCTTAATGAACGAAGTGCTTGATTACCCGACCCATTACAAAAATCTTTCTAACGGTGAACTTGCAGACGCAGATACAGTCGATATGATTTTAGAAGGTGCAGCAGATTTCTGTGAAAATGTACTTTCTCCACTCAATCAATCTGGCGATGAAGAAGGCTGTCATTTTGAAAATGGCGATGTAACTACACCTAAAGGCTTTAAAGAAGCCTATGACCAATTTGTTCAAGGTGGTTGGCAAGGTCTGTCTTACCCTGAACAGTACGGCGGTCAAAACCTGCCTATGTCACTTAACCTCATCAAATCTGAAATGATGGGTACTGCCAACTGGTCATTCCAAATGTACCCAGGTTTAAGTGTGGGCTGTATCAACACTATTATGCAATTTGGTACTGAAGAGCAAAAAGACACTTATTTACCGCACTTGGTAGCGGGCACATGGTCGGGCACGATGTGTTTAACTGAACCACAATGTGGTACTGACTTGGGTCAGGTCAAAACTAAAGCTGAACCTCAAGCCGATGGCACCTATGCTATTTCAGGCACCAAAATCTTTATTTCTGCAGGTGAACACGACCTGACTGAAAACATTATTCACATTGTTTTAGCACGTCTTCCAGATGCACCTGCGGGTACGAAAGGTATTTCGTTATTTATCGTACCGAAGTTCTTGCCGACTGCAGAAGGCGCTGTGGGTGAACGAAACCCTGTAACTTGTGGCTCTATTGAGCACAAAATGGGGATCCGTGCTTCTGCAACTGCGGTCTTAAACTTTGACAATGCGGTGGGTTATTTGATTGGTGAACCAAATAAAGGCTTACATGCCATGTTTACCTTTATGAATACCGCGCGTATTGGTACAGCAATCCAAGGGATTTGCCATGCAGAATTGGCTTTCCAAGGTGCTTTACCGTATGCCAAAGAGCGTATGTCTATGCGTGCACTTTCAGGTAAAAAAGACCCTGAAAAAGCAGCTGATGCAATTATTCACCATGCCGATGTACGTCGTATGCTGTTGACTCAAAAAGCAGTAGCTGAAGGCGGTCGTGCCATGATTTATCATGCTGCACAATTGGCAGACAAAATGAATGATGCCTTAATGCGTGGCGATACCGCTGCCTTTGAAGCACATGATGACCATTTAGGTTTCTACACTCCTATCTTAAAAGGCTTCTTGACTGAAATGGGTTATGAAGCAGCCAACCACGGCATGCAAGTCTATGGCGGTCATGGCTATATTAAAGAATGGGGCATGGAGCAAATTGTACGTGACTCACGTATTTCAACACTTTACGAAGGTACAACTGGTGTTCAGGCACTCGATTTGATTGGTCGTAAAGTCTTATTAAGCTCTAAAGGCAAAGTGATTCGTGACTACACAGCTGAAATTTTAAAATTCTGTGGTCAACACGCACGTAATAAATACATGCGTCGTTTTGCATGGGACTTGACTAAGCTATGTGCACAATGGAATGCATTAACCGTGCGTATTATGTTGGCAGCACGTAAAGACCGTGACATCGTTTCTAGTGCTTCGGTTGATTTCTTGATGTTCTCTGGCTATGTGATGATGGCTTATTTCTGGGCGCAACAAGCGGCTGTCGCTTCAACCAAATTGGCAGAAGGCAACGGTCAGGAAACACCTGAATTCTATAAAGCCAAAATCAAAGTTGCCGATTTCTACTTTGAGCGTTTATTGCCACGCACCCAAGGTCATGCAGAAGCAATGGTGAATCCATCTAAAACCATGACCGCTTTAGCACCAGAACATTTTAGTTTTGATTACTAAGATTTTCTAAATAGAAGCAAATAAAAGAGCGCAATATGCGCTCTTTTTTTATTTACATCACAATATCTCAGATCTGAATCTTTTTCGGCCACGCATCAAAGAAACGCTTCCAATACCGAGTTTAAAAACACATGCCCTTGCTCGGTACATGCCAGTCGGTTTGGATCATTCTGCAATAATTGACGCTGACGCAAAGTGCCTAAAATATCCTGCATATCGGCTAAATTTAAACCTGTACGAGCAGCATACAGTTTTGCATCTACCCCATCATTCAGGCGCAGCGCATTCATCATAAACTCAAATGGCAACTCTTCTGCGCTAATCACTTTAAACTGCAAATGCTCTGCAGGCACTTTGGCTAAATAATCTTTTGGCAAACGGGTTTTCTGGAAACGATACACCCCATCAGGCAAAGTCACTTTGCCATGTGCCCCGGCCCCAATCGCTAAATAATCGCCAAATTGCCAATAATTTAAATTATGTGCAGACGGCAGCTCTTTACGCCATGCCGAGACTTCATAATTCACAAAACCTTGCGCAGTTAAATAAGCTTCACCCTGTGCCTGAATCTCTTCCAAAACATCATCTACAGGTAAAATTGGCTGCGTGCGGAAAAATACCGTATTCGGTTCAATGGTCAATTGATACCATGAAATATGTGTTGCACCGTGTTCCACCGCCAGTTTTAAATCTTGCAGCGCCTGTTCTAGTGTTTGCTCAGGCAAGCCATGCATTAAATCTACATTGATACGCTGAAAACCTGATTCACGTGCCAATGCAATCGCAGAAATTGCATCATCATTGGAGTGAATACGCCCTAATTTTTGTAAATGTGCTGTATTAAAACTTTGCACACCTATCGACAGGCGGTTAATTCCTGCAGCTAAATAATCTGCAAAAGGATCATGCTCAACTGTACCGGGGTTGGCTTCTAAAGTAATTTCACAGCCATCTTCAAAGGCGATCAGCGCTTGCAATTGTGTAAATAACCATTGATAACCCTGCGCAGAAATCAGTGAAGGCGTGCCACCACCAATAAAGACACTATGAATTTTTCGCGCCTGTGCAAACTGGGTTTGGGTTTTAAAATCTTCCAGCAAAGCCTGTAGATATTCCTGCTCCAAATCTAGACTCAGCTTACCGTCAGGCACAGCATGCGAGTTAAAATCACAATAGGGGCACTTACGCACACACCACGGCATGTGAATGTATAAAGACAAAGGAATATCTGCGGGTATTAAGGGCTTCAAAGCAAGGCTCAGTGCAAAATCAGAACAGTGATACAGATTTTAACATGACTACAGCAGGACACCGCTGTATTCCCTATAATTTGCTTTAGACTAGAAAATCACCAATAAGAAAAAGCGATAAAATGATGAAGATTTCCAGTCAACTATTCTTACTTTTGCCGCTCGCCATGGGCATTGGGATTGCTATGGCTTTCCAGACTGCAATTAACAGCCAATTGCGGGAATATTTATATTCTCCGCTACAAGCTGCCCTTTTCTCTTTTTTGGTTGGTACAATAGTTTTAGCCATTTTGGTTTTTTTCCAACAAGTCGAAAAACCTAGCTTCAGCACCTTACAACACATTCCATGGTATTTATGGATGGGTGGATGTTTAGGGGTTTATGCAATTAGCATCAGTATTTATAGTGCGCCAAAATTAAGTTTGCTCACCTTATCAGGGGTGATTATTTTTGGGCAAATGCTCGCATCTATGCTAATTGATCATTTTGGGTTCTTGGGTACGGAAAAAGTCAGCATTAACTGGCAACGTATTTTAGGTAGCGTGGTGATTTTTATTGGTGTGCTTCTCACTTTACAACGCTCATAACCAAAACGCTAAGCACCTCATGTATTGAGATTTTTTGTGTCAAAAATGAATTCTGTGACCAGTACCCGTTTTGAGTTAAAACAACTGTTTCAGCTCATGATTCCAATTTTGGTCACCCAGTTTGCCCAAGCAGGTCTAGGGCTGATTGATACCATTATGGCAGGCCACATGTCTGCTACCGACTTGGCCGCTATTGCGGTGGGGGTCGGGTTATGGATGCCCATCATGCTGCTGTTTAGTGGCATTATGATTGCCACCACACCTTTGGTGGCAGAAGCCAAAGGGGCACGAACCCCTGAAAAAATTGCCACCATTGCCCGCCAGTCCTTATGGATTGCCTTTATTTTAGGCGTGATTGCAGGCCTGATTTTACAGTTCATGCCTGCTCTGCTGCCTGTGTTTGGTGTGCCTGAAAGTTTACAACCCAAAGCAGGCTTATTCTTACATGCCATTGGCTTTGGTATGCCTGCCGTAACCATGTATGCCGCCTTGCGCGGTTATTCTGAAGCATTGGGCTATCCACGTCCCGTCACGGTCATTAGTTTGCTGGCTTTGGTCTTGTTGGTGCCTCTCAACTTTATGTTTATGTATGGATGGGGGCCATTGCCTGAATTAGGCAGTGCAGGCTGTGGTTTTGCCACCGCAATTTTACAATGGCTCATGTTCTTTAGCTTAGCCCTGTATATTTTTAAAAGCAGCGCCTATCAAAGCACTCAGGTTTTTAGTCAATGGGAAGCGCTTGATGCGGTCTGGATCAAGCGCATTTTGCTGCTTGGCATGCCAATTGGTCTGGCAATTTTCTTTGAAGTCAGTATTTTCAGTACCGCCGCCATCGTTATTAGCCCTTTGGGTGAAACGACATTGGCTGCACATCAAATTGCCATGTCCGTGACCTCACAACTGTTTATGATTCCCATGTCGTTGGCAATTGCTCTGACCATTCGCATTGGCACCTATTATGGCGAACAGAACATTCATGCCATGCGTAAAGTACAGGTATTAGGTTTTGCCACCGCTACCCTGTTTGCGTTTTCTACCATGGCACTGATGTGGTTTTTCCGACCTGAAATTATTTCTATTTACAGCAATGACCCGCAAGTGGCACAAGTCACTTTATATTTATTGTTGTTTGCCATTGCTTATCAACTCATGGATGCTTGGCAAATCAGTGCGGCAGGTTGCTTACGTGGCATGCAAGATACGCAAGCCCCAATGTGGATTACCATGCTTGCCTATTGGGTCATCGCCTTCCCAATTGGCGTGTATTTAACCCGTTACAGCAGCATGGGTGCTGCAGGCGTGTGGGTCGGGTTGATTGTCGGTTTAAGTATTGCCTGCGTGTTACTCTTAACCCGTTTATATTTTAATAATCAGCGACTGGAACGCCAGTTTGCCCAATAAACACAGCCCTTAAACATACTCCAACATACCGAAATACCTTTTGGCATGTTGGGGTTGTCATCCAAATAAATGCATTAACAATTAAAAGTAGGCATTTTGCTCACGAACACTTATGATCAAAATACAGTAAAGATGATCTTGAGGAACATCGCATGGCAAAAACGGCGCGTACACCCGGTCGTCGCTTTATGAAACTGGCGGGCATGACCGCAAGTATTGCAACTAAAACCGTATCGAATTCAATTAAAAACCTGACCGCAGATGAACAACAAAAAAATGCAGCACGCAGCCAATTGTTTCAAGATATTGGCGTCCAAATTGCCAATACTTTAGGTGAAATGAAAGGCGCAGTCATGAAAGTTGGGCAAATTGCCTCACAATATAAAGACATTTTTCCGCCTGAAGTCGCTAAAGCCATCAGTAAATTACAACGCCAAGCGCCTGCTATGCCTTTTGCCGAAATTAAAGCACAAGTTGAAAAAGAACTCGGTAAACCACTCGATAAAATTTTTAAACACTTTGATGAAACGCCATTTGCAGCCGCTTCGATTGGACAAGTGCATAAAGCCATTTTGCCCAATGGCGAACAAGTGGTGGTTAAAGTGCAATATCCAGGGGTGGATGAAGCCTGTGAAAGCGACCTAAAACAAGTCCGTTTAGCCTTGCGCTTAATGGGTGTGTTAAAAATAGACCGTAAATTGCAAGACCGTCTGTTTCAGGAAATTCAGGAAAGTTTAGACAATGAACTGAATTATCAAATCGAAGCACAAAACCTTGAAGTAGCACGTACATTTCACGCAGCTTTGGATGATAAAATTATTATTCCACAGGTTTTCAAAGACTATTCTTCACGGCACATTTTAACCTTAAGTTTGGAACAGGGCGAAAGTATTGAAACCGCCAGTACATGGTCACAGCGCACCCGTAACACTTTGGGGCGACGCTTACTGCGTGCTATGGGCCAAGAAATCTTTTATTTAAAACGCTTCCATTGCGACCCGCATCCAGGCAATTTTGCCTTCCGTGAAGACGGTTCGGTCATTATTTATGACTACGGCGGTGTGAAAACTCTGTCGAGCGATGTGGTACATCATTTTAGACAACTGATTCATGCCGCACGTGCACAAGATATTGCCGAAATTGAACAGCATTTAGATGCGTTGCAGGCAATTTCTGCACGAGGTAAATTCCCTGAAGATTTATATCATCAGTGGCTAGAAGTGTTGATGCGCCCACTGACCACACATTATGACTTTGCAGAAAACTCTGCCCACCATGATGGGGTTGAACTGGTCAAAAGTTCGCTGAAATACTGGGATGTATTCAAACCTTCGCCCGATACCCTCATGGTGAATCGTACCGTATCTGGACATTATTGGAATCTGATTCATTTAAAAGTGCATGACAATTTAAATGATATTTTTGAAGAGTTGGTTCCATCACGAGACTAAACTCAGCGTTTCACTGAACAAGGTGATGTTAAAAATAAAGCCCAGAGATGGGTTTTATTTGCCAAGATTAACGTTATGTTATAACATTTCTTTAGATAAATTTATCATCTCACCTTTTTGTTCGGAGAAATCCTATGCGTCCAGATATCCATCCTGAATATCGTGAAGTTTTATTCCACGACACCAATGCCAATGCCTACTTTGTTATTGGTAGTACCCTGTAAAGCAGTCAAACTAAAGAGTATGAAGGCAAAGTTTATCCTTATGTGACTTTGGATATTTCTAGTGCTTCACATCCGTTCTATACAGGTGAGCAACGTCAAACCAGTAACGAAGGTCGTGTGGCGAGTTTCAATAAACGTTTTGCACGTTTCAAACGCTCACAATAACTTCATATTCAGTTAAGTTTTCTATTTTATAGTTTAATCATAGCCCAATTGCTTAGCGCCAAGCTGAGCAGTTCTCTATCTTCAAAGCCCAGGCACTCTCCTCCAGCTTGGGCTTCTTTTTATCTGAAAAGCAAATATAGGCAGTTAATGTTTTAAAACTTGTTGAATACTATAAAAACCCACAGCCAGAAAAATTACGCCCAAAACCACGCTCGACATGGCATAGCCAAAAGCCAAACCGTGCTGTCCCTGTCGCAACAATTGCCAAGTTTCCAACCCAAAACTAGAAAATGTGGTAAAACCACCTAAAATTCCAACCATCAGCAATAAGCGGGCTTCCTGCTGCAACACAGGATATTTCTGACTCAATGCAAAAAATACACCCGCCAAAAAGCAGCCAAACAGATTGACCGACCACGTTGCCCATGGAAAATGCTGTGCCGATTTAAATAAATACAGGCTTGCGGCATAACGTAAACTTGCCCCCAATGCACCGCCAATTGCCACCAATAGCCAATTCATCTGTTCTGCTGTCCTTTTTGCGGCTATGTCGTGTATTTCTCACAGCCATAATTTTTAGTCACACGTGATCTCACTGTTCCTTAAAATGTAGTCAAACATAGTCAAGGACTAATTCGCACTCTGTTAATGTCTTGTTGCCAAACGTGTAAC
>NZ_JAAZQY010000040.1:0-18249 GCF_012371315.1 Acinetobacter sp. A1 | reverse complement strand
GAAACAATTCGAGGCATGTGTGAACATCTGTTAACTAAAAAAACTTTTTCGCATGATTAGTTATTTTTGTCAACTTACTGTATTCTCAATTCTTGGCTGGCTGTCATTGTGGAATATCCAAGCAGGATCAGATTGTCGAAGCAGTAAAGCAATCTGTTCTCCAATTTTTCCCCATCGTGCAATAAAGCGTGCACGGTTATAGTGAGTATTTGTTCTATAGTCAGCATCACCGATCATAATTGCGTTTCTGACTAACTCGAGATCAGGTAATCCTAACTGTTTAGCTTTTTTGATAGCATTTTCACCTTTGAAAAAATCACATGGCGTGGGTTCAGAAGGTTGGATTGATTCTTCATCAAGGAGATTTAAATTCATCTTAAAAGTTATCCTAAAGTAGCGAATGTCTTTTTTATAACATCTTTTGATGTTTTAAAAAAGATATTTTTATAAATGTGTGCTATCTTCACTTACAACTTGATAATAAGAATTTTGGAGAAGAGACGTTGAGTAACTTATTCATTAATCATAAAAATTGTCCTGAATGCGGTGGCCGTATCAAAGGCTATTATTACTACTGTGGGCAGTGTGGTAGTCAAAATGTTGTAAACTGGAAGCACACGGGGATATTTTTGTTGATTGCTGGAAAGATTTTTCTGGTTGCTATGCTTTTTTTGCTAAAAAATTTTGTTCAAATCCATTTTTTTCACAAGTTTCATTGTGCTAATTTTTTAAATAATTCATAGAGGTTGATAGTAAAATGAAAGTTAAAGATTTAATTAAATAATTAGAAGAGTTTGATCTGGAATTAGATGTTTTAATTGCTAATGAAGAGAACAAAATCATTGGCATAAAAACCCTAGCCCGATTCTTTGAAATAAGCTATGTTTCTTTTGTTCATCCAGAGACACAAAGAAATGATATGGAAAGAAATGTTGAATTTACCTTTTTAGGAATGTCGACTAAAGACTCTAGAGTTATTGTTTTTATTGACGTTGTTCCATAATTTTCAAGTAGTCAAAATGAGTATACAATATTCATGTGATGCAAGAAGATACAACTGGATAGGATGGGCCCATAAGTATTTGAAGCTGCCTCGTGTATGATCATGGGGACTGTCCAAACAAACGGCTTTTGAGAGTGCTGCCTGATACGAAAAATAATATCCAAGAGATGCTAGCGGTAAATTTAGTGTAAAATTTAATGCTAGCCATCATTAAAACTTATTTAAAAATATGAAGTTATATCGCACAGATTGGAATATGTTTCCTAAAACGGTTATTGACCGTGGTCTTGGAGATGCAACCTCTCATTACATGTATGAAGCTGCTAAAGCAGGGGATGTTGAAAGTGCGTATATTTTAGCTAAAGATTTAGTTTCGGATGAGGCGATTGCTGAACTAGAAAGAATTATCGATGGTCGGGAAACTATTATAGTACCTGTACATGCTGAGGAAGCAGTCGGTCGTAATATGATTCCTTTAGCTACTTCAGCAGTTATAGCAAAGAAACTTGGGCTTGAAGTTGATACGAATATAGTTCAAGCTATAAAAGTATCAAGAACTGGCGGTGATGGGTGGCATAGATTAGCCAACCCACCAGCATTTGATGGGACAATAAACAATGATAAATGTGTTATTATTGTTGATGATACCCAGACCCAAGGTGGTACTTTTGCAGCATTAAAAGGTCATATTGAAACAACTGGGACGAATAAAGTTATTGGAGCATATGCACTGACGGGTAAACAATACTCATCACAATTAGCTCTAAGTAAAGAAACTCTTCAGCAATTGAGGGATGTATATGGTAATCTTGAAGCATGGTGGAAATCGATTTACGGGTACGATTTCGAAAGGCTCACAGAGTGGGAAGCAAAGTATATCCTCAACTCTCGTAAAACAGCTGACGAAGTCCGAGATAGAATCATTGCGTCAAAACAAACGTGATGCTTATGCACTTATGATGAAAATGAATTAATTATTATTTAATTAAGTTAAAAGACTGCTATATAGCGGTCTTTTTTGTTTTTGAGCTCTACAAATTTTAATGAGTACATATAGTTACTTTTATAAAAATGATAATAAAGGGTAGAGGAGGTCATCTAAGAATTTAAAGCACAAGACTTATTTAACATTGATGACAGAAAAAGTGAGTTGTTGGGAACTTAAAGAAGAGGTGGTACTTATAATGGTTACTAAAATACAAATACTTAAAATATTAAATATATAAAACAATATATTACAAATATATATGATGCGTAGTGTACGCATCATATATATTTTCTTCTATTTTGATATAATGGATCTCGTCAATCCGCTGATAGGTTTCATTTAAATTTCATGAGTCTTACTGAAATTAAAGTTCGCCAAGCTCATTGCAAGGAAAAAACTTGTTTTTTATCCGATGAAGATGGACTTAGCCTGAAGATTGAGCCGACTGGAAGAAAATCTTGGTGCTATCGCTATACAGATCCACAAACAAAAAAACGTCGCCGCATTCAGTTGGGGCTTTATCCTGATTTATCGCTGAAAAAGGCACGACAAGTCAAAGATGACTTTAAAGACAATAATTATTGTTTTGAGCATGATACTGTCTCTAATGTCATCACCTTTCGTAAGGTAGGGGAGGAGTGGCTGCAGTTCAAACTGAAAAATGCATTTAATGATTCACCCCGCTGCGGTGTACTACAGTTAGCAGAAAGATGTTTACAGCAAGATATTTATCCAGACCTTCAGGATTTACCTTTTCAAAACATCAAGCGTTATGACCTGGTTTCAGTAATCAAAAAAATAGAGGGACGCCAAGTAAAAGAACCTGTCAAGAAAGCTTGTAGTTATTTGAACCAAATTTATGACTACGCTGTAGCGATGGGTTATTGTGAATTCAACATCGCGCATGGTTTAAATAAAATCGCCATTAACAGTAAAATCAAGAAGAATTATCCGTATTTGAAAGCGGAGGATATATCAGATTTTAAGAAAAATTTATTAAAATTGGATGCCCATCCGATTATTAAAAAAGCACTGCTGTTCAAATTACATACTGGCGTGCGAGGGGCTGAATTGTTATTGGCTGAGCCTCATCATTTTGATTTAAATGAAAAAATCTGGAAAATACCTGCCTTGCATATTAAACAGTTTCGACGAAAAGTCATATTAGGCCATGAGATTCCCGACTTCTTAGTTCCACTTTCAGATCAGGCTTTAGATATTTTAAAAGACGTCATGCAATGGTCATACGGTGAAAAGTACATTTTTGCTAGCCCACGGAAACATAATCAACCGATTCATTTTAATACATTAAATATGGCTATACGTAAGATGGGCTATGGAAAACATCAATTATCCTCTCATGGACTACGTTCCACTTTTAGTACCATTTTGAATGACTCAGGTTTGTTCCAGGATAACTGGATTGAGGCACAACTTTCACATATTGATAAGAACCGTACCCGTGCCAGCTATAATCACGCTGACTATTTAGCCCAGCGGACTGAAATGATGCAGTGGTGGGGTGATTATTTAAGTACTGCTAAGTGAAAATCGTACTTTTATACATAGACTTAAAACATTATGGGGTTTCAAATGGATAGTAAACAATATACTTGCCGTGTTACATGGTCAGCAGAATATAATGAGTATGTTGGGTTGTGTGCTGAGTTTCCATCATTGTCTTGGCTTGATGCGGATCAGTCTAAAGCATTCTCAGGAATAGAGGAGCTCGTTGCTGATGTTGTCGCTGATATGATTAGCAATAATGAAAAAGTTCCTACACCACTCTCCGGGAAAATATAGTAGGCAGTTTGTTGTCCTTGTTCTCAGTGGTTCAACAAAAACTAGCCCTCGAAGCCGCAGAACGTGGCGTGGACATAAATTGTTTAGTATCAGTAAAAAGAGCGATGTAATTTTAGTACGAGTGAGTGATAGAGCAGGAACCTATGCTTCATATATTCAGTAAATGGTATGTTTTTGAATTAATAGGTATTTTTAAATAAAGCTTTCTTTGATTTAGTGCTTTTTATTTAATAAATTAATTTTAAAAACAACTTAGGCTAATTGATAAACACTATCTGGAAAGATTAAAAGAAAATATTTTTTAATTTCTGCTAATTCATTTAAGGCAGGTTCCCTTTCAAGCAGTTGAAATGTCCAAATAAGTACAGCCTGATGATTATCATAGCAAGTATTTACTCCAAGAAAATTAGCCATTCCATAACTTCTATTGATGTTCATTTCTTTAATTAATTGATTTCCTAAGTCACGAGCTTGCTGGCTGATCAATAACTCATTTGGTAACACGGCGGTCATCTCCACAAAATAATCTAATGCAGGTTCAATCCTTATATTTAAAAAGTTATAATTTAGTTGAAATGGATAAAATATACTTTCTATAAGTTGTAATAACCTGCTGTAGGTTAATTTTAGCAAAGTATTACTCAGTCAACAACTTCAAATAACCCACAGCAAGTTATTTTTTGTAAATTAATTTAAATATGATTACTTGTAAGTTATCTAGCCTCATGGGCGATAGAAAAATTTTAAAATTAAGTGAAGTGGTGCATGCAACAGGTATCAATCGCAACACGCTCACAAGTATGTATTATGACCGTGCTGTACGTATTGAATTACCAGTCGCCGATAAGTTGTGTAAGTACTTTAACTGTACGATGAATGATTTGTTTGAGTTTAAGGAAGAAGTTGAAGAAAAAGATTAACTTAATACTTCGTTTGATAAGTTTTTCGAAGAAAAAGACTAGCCAATACTTAGTTTGATAAGTTTTTCTCTGCAGATCTAATATTGAATTTTATAAAATATCATTACAAACAGATACTAATTTCATTACTTCTAAAATGAAATCAATCGAATGGTAGAGTTTTTTTGCTATTTGCATTTTAAGGTGGGATTTTGAGGCCTTGTTGCGCAAACCTACCGATAAGGTCTTATACAGCAATAGCCTACACCTAAATTTATCGTACACCGAATTGGTCATCCTACAATCATGCTTTGATCAATCATGGTAATTTTACAATTTGGTTTGATACTAAGATTCAATGATATTCGCAGTCACAAGGAAAACATGGTCGAAATCAAACTTATTCTGACATAGCCATTCAGTGCTATCTCATGATTAAATCCTTATTTCGTCTTTCTGTATGCATGGTGACTGGCTTTGTCCAAAGCTTGATTAAACTTTGCGGATTAGATTGGACAGCTCTGGATTATTCAACCATTCGCAGAAGACAAAAGCATATTGATATTCAAATTAGCTATGAAAAGAGTTGCAATGGACTGCATCTACTCGTTGATTCCACGGATTTGAAGTTCTTAGGTGAAGGTGAATGGAAACGTAAAAAGCATTAGCCGAAATATCGTCGCCAATGGCGTAAACTTCATATTGGTATAGATACTAAAACCCTGCTAGGTAGAACACTATGGAAAAAATGGTCAGGCTATCATCGCCGAAGTTTGGTCGAAACAAAGATGCACTGCATCAAATTATTAGGCGATAAATTAATGGCAAGAAGCTTTCCTAGTCAGATGAGTGAAATTCATGCTCGCGTAGCAGTCCTCAACAGATTTATGGAATTAGGCCGACCTAATACCCGAGTTGTAACTTAAATTTGAGTTGCTTAGGAAAACTCAATCTTTAAAGGCTTTATGCAACAAAGAACTTCGAAATTGATTTATGGATTATGAGCACCCTAAGGGCTTATAATTCAAAATATTTTCAATTATGGGGTGGTGAATTTTGGATAAGGTGAAAGCAAAAAAAATAGGGTAAGCGGATTAAATGGTTGATCTTACCTTTGCATGAGAGTGAGGCAAACCGGCATCTCATCGGATTATCTGGTTGGCACTCCAACCTACTGCTGATGCATGCTTCCCTCGCTAATTCCAGCAAGAACCCCACACGCCTTAACTTCCCGGTCATCGTTGCAACGCGCTCTTAGTGAAACGAGTTGTTTCTCAAGCGCCTGTAGAGCGGTTATCTGCGAGCGTACATGAGAGATGTGATCATCGAGCAAGGCATTGACAGCGGTACAGGACTGATGAGGGTCGTCCTGATAGCGCTTTAGTTCGTGAATTTCTGCCAGTGACAGATCCAGGATGCGGCAGCGACGAATAAAGGCCAGCCGCTCAACGTGTTTCTCGGTATAGACACGGTAACCGTTCTCCTGCCGACCAGGCGGCGGCAACAAGCCCTGCCGTTCGTAGAAGCGGATCGTCTGTGTATCTACCCCTACTGACTGTGCCAACTGACCAATACGCATCGGGTTCCTCCGCAACGGATTCTCTACGCTATTGACATTATAGCTACTATATAGTTTTAAATGAAAACCCGATCACATTCAAGTGGAGTCATATCATGAGTAAAAACTGCGGAGGCCCCTGTGGCGACCATGCAAGGCCTGCGGCGGATACCGATATGCAGGCCTCCTCCGATGCGTCGGGGGAATGGGTCAGTGTTTATGCCGTGCCGAAGATGGACTGTCCATCAGAAGAGCGCATGATTCGCCTGGCCCTGAACGGCGTTGAGGGGATTCGGGTACTGTCCTTCGACTTGTCGAACCGCCAGTTGAAGGTCGTGCATGACGGTGAGGTCGAGCCCGTCACCTCGAAACTGAAGACCTTGGGGCTAGGCGCCTCGCTTCAGGAAACCGTCGCTGCAAATCCGGAGACCATCAAGGCCGCCGAGTTTTCGGCAGCTTCTGCTAAGCAAGAATCCGGGACCCTGCGCTGGTTGCTCGGCATCAATGCACTTCTGTTCGTGGTGGAAATGACTGCCGGTCTGATCGCCCGGTCCACCGGCCTGATTGGAGAATCCCTGGACAATTTTGCCGATGCGGCGGTGTACGGGCTTGCCCTTTATGCGGTTGGACATAGCGTGAAAATGCAGGTACGTGCCGCGCATCTTGCTGGTGTACTGCAACTGATCTTGGCTGTGGGCGTACTCATAGAGGTGGTGAGACGCTTTGTATTCGGTAGTGAGCCTGAATCGCTGGTGATGATGGCTATCGCATTCGTCGCATTGATTGCCAATACCAGTTGTCTGCTGCTCATATCCAAACATCGGGAGGGCGGGGCGCACATGAAGGCAAGCTGGATATTCTCGGCCAACGACGTGGTGATCAACCTGGGGGTCATCACCGCCGGCGCTCTGGTCGCGTGGACCGGGTCCAATTATCCGGATCTGATTATCGGCACCATCGCGGGGGTAATTGTACTTAACGGTGCTAGACGCATTCTGGCGCTCAAGGATTAAGCAATGTCCATTTTTGGCAAACATCTGTCACCGTACGCTATGTTGTCCATATCGGGCCTGCTGGCAGCGTCTGATCAGGCCGTAAAATGGCTGGTGCAACAATCAATGGCATATGGCGAGTCTATTTCAGTGACCTCATTCTTTAACTGGGTACACGTATGGAATACCGGTGCCGCATTCAGTCTTTTTGCGAATGGTGGAGGCTGGCAGCGCTACTTTTTTATCGGAATCGCGGTAGTGGTCTCGATTTTTCTGATCAAGCTGATCCTTGAAAATCGTCATAAAGGAGAAGCCATCGCTTACAGTCTTATCCTCGGTGGCGCCATGGGCAACCTGATTGACCGGGTCTTTCGCGGCTATGTTGTGGATTCCTTTGATTTCTATTGGCGAGACTGGCATTGGCCGGCCTTCAACCTGGCTGATATTGCAATTGTCCTCGGTGCCTTACTTTTAGTTTCCAGCAGCTTGTTGGGTAAAAAAGCAAACACCAATGCTGAGTCGGATGGATCTGACTGACACCTACGCCTTGAACCGTACCGGGTTTGTCGGAGACTTTTTATTTAAGTTAGGCCACCTGACCTAACGGATTAATCTTATCATAGTAGATTGCTTCAAACTCAAAAGGTGATACATAACCCAGTGCACTATGTACACGTTCTTTATTGAACCAATCTACCCAGTTTAGTGTCGCAAGTTGTACATCTGCTAAACCTTGCCAATCTGCTTTTAAATATTCAATCACCTCTGTTTTGTATAAGCCATTCACCGTTTCAGCCAAAGCATTATCGTATGAATCACCAGTCGTACCGACTGATGCTCGTAAATTTGCTGCTTCTAAACGATTGGTATAACGAATGGAAAGATATTGCACACCTCTGTCGGAATGATGAATCACGTTCTTTGGCAAGCCTCGATCATACAATGCTTGCTCAAGTGCATCGAGCACCATGTCTGTATTCATACGTGTTGATACTTTCCATCCAACAATTGCTCGTGAGAACACATCAATAATAAAGGCGGTATAGACCCAACCTGAATTGGTTTGAATATACGGGTGAGTTTTAGCTAGTCATAATTCATAAAAAATATCGATTGTGTACTGTACTGTAATGTACTAAAATACGATACAGTACAGTACACAATAGGAAATAAACCCATGGCAATCACTAAATCAGATGTGGCAAAAGCCATCGAATCCCTTGCAGCACAAGGCTCAAACCCAACTAACGATAATATCCTTGCGGTTCTTGGTAGCGGCTCAAAGACCACTATCAACAAATACCGCAAAGAGATCCTTGAAGAGCAACTGGCGGCAGCCGTTACTACGGCAAAAACTCTGAAAGATGCGGAACTTGTTACCGTGTCACAAGTCATTGCAACCCTATTGCAAGAACGGATTGATGCAATACAAGGCGGATATGCGGAAACAGTGCAACAACTGGAAAAGCAGCTTGCAGATACCACAGAAAAACTGGAACAGGTGCAAATCAAACTTGATGAACAGGTCAAACAAACTGATGACACCACCGACAAGCTGAAAGTCGCTCTTGCTAGTACAGATAAGGCAAAAGAAGACTACAACGCCTTGCAAGCCAAATATGAACAGCTACTCGAAAAATCAGGCTCGATCAAATATGTGGAATCACAACTCACTAATGCAAATGCACGGATAGCTGAATTAGAAAAACAGATTACAATGCAAAAAGACAAGTAACTGACGATGAAGGCTGACATGCTCCCCATTAAATCACCGGTTTAGTACGGAGTATGTCAACGCTCTTTGTTGTTTTGGCGACTTGCAGCTTTGTTAATTGATTCTTGTCGCTCATTTTCAGCAATTTCTTTTTGAAACTCCTGAATTTTCTTGTATTCGTCTGGGTTCTGTTTGAAAAGTTGAGTATGTGCTTTTTCGTAATAAGTGTAGTTAGCACCTAGATTTTTCTTGCTCTTGTACTCAAGTAGCAAGTTTTCCCATTTTACTTTGATGTTGTTGTTATGCAGGTTCACCATTTCTGAAAGTTCTTTTTTCCAAGTCCCAATTTTGAAAGGGTTTAATGGCTTGTTTTGCTTATGTACTTCAATCTTAGTAAGAAGTTTTGAGCTTAATTCTTTGCATTCTTGTATTTTTTCTAAAATTTCTCTTAAATCATTCTCAAAAACCTCTTGAGCCAATTTTGAAACACGGGCATTAAAATCGGCAATAGCCTGTTTTTTTTCAGGCTGACTAAGTTTGAGAATAGGGCTAGATGGCTCTAATTTGCGATTTAAGGCGTTTTTGGGCTCTTGGTGTACTTTCGTGTGGTCTTGCTGTTTAACTTCGCTTTGTGAGCGTTTTAGGTCGTTTATTGCGCCAAAATAAAAGACAATCTCCTGATCAAGCCCTTTGATTAATTGTTCATTTGCTATTTTTTCAGCGTTTCTTGCTTTGATCGCATCATTTTTCAGGCTGATTTCTGTGTCTACGCCTTGTCTGCGTAACTGTGTAACGCTGTTGCCCTCATGTTGAGTGGCTTCTAGGTCTAAGCCTTGCGCCTTGTAGCTGCGGTGATCGACTTCCACAAAGATATGCCCTGCTCTTGCTAGGTGGCGGTTTGTTAGGTCTGCAAATTTTTCTCTCCAGTGTTCGACCTGTTGCTTGCCGTGATCATTAAATTCTCTTGTCTTTTTCCCTAAATTGCCTTGTTCGTCAATGCTTCGGGTGGTTAGTAATATGTGAGCGTGATAGTTACGCTTATCGCTACCGTTTGCTGTGTGTGGGGCGTGAATGGCCGCATCAACGACAACACCATGACGTTTGATAATTTCCTGGCATAGGTCGTTTAACAGTTCTTGTCGTTCTTGTTTGTTGAGTTCGTGAGGAAATGCAATTTCAAATTCTCTAGCAAGCTGTGAATTTTTGCGATTCTCGACTTTCTCTACAGTGTTCCAAAGTTGGTTGCGGTCTAGTAATTCGGGGTTCGTTCCTGCAGGGGCATAGATTTTTGAAAACTCCACACCTGTTTTTTTCGTGTAATCCTGTTCTTTCCCTTGTCTTTCATCTATCAACTTTTCGCCTGAACGATAGGCAGCAGCAGCTACGGCACTCCGCCCATCTGCTCTACTTACGTTTTTAACTGAAAAGTGATAAATCGCCATTTTCTCTTTTGTCTTTTTTCCAACAACCAAAACAACAATAAAAACAAATCTGCTTTTATGGGGGTTAAGGGGGTATCACCTTTCGCATTCCAAACTTAATGAAATTAGTTTGGGAAAGTGCGCCCTTCGGGAAAACCATTATAGCTTAGGAAGGCATTGAATCTCAATGGCAGGTATCCTATGCTCTAATGGTTTTTTAAAGGCTTTGGAATCAAAATGGGTATTGAATCTTTAGATCAGAAAATTGCAAAACAACAAGAGAAGTTAAATCAGTTAAAAGCGCAAAAACAGGCTGCTTTAGCAAGAGAAAAGGCAAAACAAAAAGCACAAGAAAGAAAGGACGACACTAGACGTAAAATTTTACTGGGTTCTTTCTTGATGAAACAAATGGAAGATGAAGCGCAGAAACAAAAAATACTCGCTGGCCTGAATCAGTATTTGACCGAAGATCGTGACAGAAAACTATTTGGACTTTAATGCTGCCAGCTTTTGTTTCCTCTCTTCAAAGTGTGCTTTAAGCCCATCATTAATCGGGTGATCAGGGTTTTTCGCTGCTTCTCTTTGAGCCTGAATGATTCTGTTTCGGGCTTCTAAAATACTTTCGGTCTTTTCCATGAAATTTTCTCCGTTGCTCTAAAAGAATGTCTCTATTTTTTTCTGAAATTGTTTGAATATAATAGTATTTTTAGATTTTTTATCCTACAAAAGCCCTTATTATGTAGAAATCCACCCCCCTATCATGTAGAAATCCAAGCAAAGGAACAGAACTGCGTATAAGAGATTTTATGTTAAATAAAAAGCACCCTAAGGTGCCTTTTATTACTTATTTCTAATTTGTAAATTTAACTTGAAGTAATATTTTCCATTTCTTTCTTGGTAAATGCTACCAAATCGATGTCGGGTGCTTGATGCGGTATCTAATCGAGTATTTTTAAACAAATAATCCTTTAGATCATTATCTTTAATAACATGATAAAGAAGTAGATCTCCTTGAGGTCTAATCACTAACAAGCCATTACAGTTGTACTTTCCATCCCAAGGTTTTGATGAAAACATACCTAATAGGACTGCTTTTAGAAAGTCTGTAATTCTGATTCTAATAATGTCATTATCGATTAAGTCTGTAAGATTGCTACCTAAACCCGAATAATATTTAATTAAAATATCTGAAATATATTCAGGCATTAATGAATCTGTTTTTCTTAAATTTTCGTGAAAAATTTCATTTTCACAATGTGAAAATTTAAGAGTAGCCCCAGATTGGTAAATGGCTTTGATTCGATCTTTAATTTTCGAACGAGTGGAAATGTTATTGATCTCATTCATATCCGCATTGAAATCAACTATTTCATATATAAAATTTGTAGTAGATCCAGCATTTAATAAAGTCGGGCAACTTCCAAGGAAAGACTTGATTCCCCAAGGGTCAGATGATGTTTTTTTACCATTATATTCATGTGAGACATTGATATCAGCTTTAGTATTTGAATCTCCTTTAAAAGACTGTATGCCAAGAGTTTTTAATAGTTCTGGTTGATTGATATCAAACGTTTTAGACGGTGGATTAGCAATTGTGTTCATAACCTCATCAAGAATTTCATGACTCACTATATCTTCAATATTTCCAAGTATTATTGAATTAATACCATCAAAAATTTTCAATACACCATTTTCTAGAATGTAAGACTTCTTTGATCCGATATGTTGTAATTCATATATTGTCACATAATCATGGACAGCTAAGACTTCAAGATTTTCATTTCCAAAATGAATGTCTGGCTGAGAAATCATTTTTAAGAATGCGAAAAACTCACTCCATTCTCCCTTGTTTAAAGTCATTTTTTTTTCACTCAGATTGATGGTTTTTGTATTTCTCTTTAAGAAACTTTCTACCGAAGATGCTACATGTTGAACGACATCAACACATACACTGTTTCCTAATTGCTTCATAGCTTGTGATTTTGTACCTGGAAAAATGAAATCATCTGGGAATCCCATCATCCGTTTCCCTTCTTTGGGGGAAATACGTTTAATTTCACCATTAACAATATAACCATCCCAATTACGTCTATCGTCTATTGGTGAGCTTTTTCCACCTACTCTTAAAGTTAAACCAACATCTCGAGTACATTCACCCTCCCATATGTCAGACATGGTCATTTCTAATGGAATTGGTTGAGGAAACTCGAAAGATTGTGTTGTATCCACTTGCTCTTTATTGAATCCAACGATAAAAATCCGAGGCCTATGTTGAGGTCTACCAAAATCACTTGCTTTTAAGACTTTATGATAAATAACATAACCTTGAGACTCTAATTCATCTTTAATAACTTTAAATGTATTGCCATTATCATGATTAACGAGCCCTCTAACATTTTCTAGAATGAAAGCCCTTGGTTTTTTTGCTTCTAATATTTCACTAATACAATAAAAAAGATTTCCTCTTTCTGAGTTTGAACCATCAGTGAGGCCGACTCTTTTGCCTACGTGAGAGAAGGCTTGGCATGGAAAACCTGCACATAAAATATCATGATCTGGAATGAGCTCATATGATGCTGACCGGATATCAGTATTAAAGAATTGTTCTTCTAAATTATGGTTAGCTAAGTAGGTTTTTCTTGCAGCTTCATCAAATTCTGAAGCAAAAACACATTTCATGCCTAAATTTGATAGGGCTAAATGAAATCCACCGATGCCAGCAAATAAATCTATAAATTTTAATGACATAAAACAACTAAACTGTTTAAATAAAAAATATAGATACATTATAAAGGAAGATAGGAACACTTTTGCTCATAGAGGGTTTTAAGGTAGGACATTTCTACTTAGGAATAACAAACCAATTTCGCATAAGAGGTTTTATGTTAAAAAATAAATTATTAAAATATAAATATGTTGTTGAATTAAATTAAATTTTTATTATAAATAATATATCAATTATTAGTTAAATAAATATATATATAATAAAAATTGATTATTTGTGTTTTTAGTGTATAGTTAACTTAACTAGAAAAAAGTCTTGTTTCGGTAAATCTTCTTTAAGTATCGCAGTTTTAGTCATAATCCTTCGTTTTTTCAGATTTTAAGTCTCATTATTTATTATTTTCAAAGTTATAATCAGTCAATAAAATGACTAAAAATTATTAAAAATCAGTAGGATTTATTATGTCAAACTCAAATATTGTTAAAGGTACTGTTAAGTGGTTCAACGAAGCTAAAGGTTTTGGTTTCATTCAACAAGAATCAGGTCCAGACGTTTTCGCTCACTTCCGTGAAATCGCTAGCTCAGGCTTTAAGACTTTGTATGAAGGTCAGCAGGTTGAGTTTAGTATCGCTCAAGGTCAAAAAGGCCCAAATGCTGTGAATATTGTTGCTATTTAAGTAAAAATAGGCAGTGATAAAGAGCACTCATGAGTGCTTTTTTATACTCTAAAATTTGTTTAAAAATGAAAAACTTATAAAAATAGGATATAAGATGTTAAAAATGAATGATTTAATTGCAAAATCTAAAAATGGTACTGAAATTATTGTTTCATTAATTCCCCGTCATAAAATGCAGAGTACACGTGAAGGCTTTAAACAAATTGAAGTCGGTAAAAGAGTTCTGTTGGAATCAGGAATCGAAGTTGATTTAAATTTGGATGGTCGTACTTTTTACACTTCTCTAAATCAGCTATTTAAATTAAATTATAAAGTTGTTTAAAAAATCAACTAAATATCAATATTTTATGTGTATTTTTGCACTTCAATTTTATTAAGGGGGATATATATGTTTAAAGAGACTGTCAGCGTCAAAGACCAATTTGGGGTTAAACACTCTATTCAAGCCACAGTAGATCATCAATTTGCTAACATGCAATCTCCTTCGAATATAAAACATATCACTGTTGATGGTGAAGATATACGCCCTAATTTTGACATGCTTTTTCAAAGTAATCTCAGTGGAAAAATATTCAAAATTTTATAGCTATCATATGAGTGATATAAATAATCATATTTAAAGTGATTTAATTATATTGAAGCTAATAAAAAAGCCCGACATCTTGTCGGGCTTTTTCATATTGGGTGTTTAGGTATAACTCCTGTCGTACCTCACGTCCTGGTGTTGCACTTATCATTATTGTTTTATGTGTTGGAACATCCTGTTCTCTATGTCCCCATCATATGAAAAATCCCCATACTGACATAGACGCAATGCTCCCTAATTCATGTCAGCTTTGGCTTACAAGATTGCTCAAAACTTACCCCAAGGCTTATCCGCAGAAATTGCGGATAATTTCCGAAGTGCAGGCATTGAGTTATCAGGGAAAAAGCGAAATATGGGCGTTTTTTGATCGATTTTATTGGCAAAAAATATCAAAACCGCTCATAAAAAAGCCGACTTGTTTCCAAGTCGGCTTTTCTTTGGTTTTTGGATTTTTATGATTTTAATAAGTGATTGATATTTAAATTAATATACAAGTGTATTGCGTATAACCACCATTATGTTAAATGGATAAAATTTTGGGGAGAATTCTAGTATTTAAAATATCAAATAAGAAGTTTTATTCTTAATCTAATTTTTCTTGAAAGAGTTATAGTTACTTATATCTTTCAAGTAAATACCTTAATTTGGATAAGACTAAATGTTCAAAAAAATTTTTAAACATGTAAAAACAGGATCTGAATGGATTGAGCTTCTTTGGAAATTTCTAACACTACTATTAATTTTATTTGGAACAACTGTAACAGCTTTATGGGCTAAAGCCTCTGAACAGTTAAACGAGCTTGGTTCATTTGTTTGGCTATTGGTAGGCATCAGTTCTGGGCTTGTATTTTCTCTAATGGTATTTCTTATAAATCTTTCAAAGCAAAAAAATGCAGAAGCTAATAAGCTTAAATTAGAAGCTAATTACTTTGCTTCATTATCTAATCCAAGATCAACTATCAATCCTTTGGCTGAAATTTTTACTGACCAAATTATATATTTACCGGATTTATACTTACCAAGACAACAAATTCATAAAAATAAGGTATTTAAAAGATGTAAATTAGTTGGTCCAGGAGCCATAGCCTTAGCTGGAGGCTCCTACATTAATTCATCATTTAATGAAACAGGTAGTATTCTTCTTCTCCCTGAAGATGCCATGTTCACAGGAGTACTATTACTTGAAAACTGTACTCTTGAAGGATGTGAAATTATTGGAATTACGATTTTGACTAACAAACAAGCTGCAATGGAGTTCAAAAAAATGGGGGCTCATGTTGCGGGGGCTATATAAGATGGAAATTTACGAATTATTTAATAAAAAACTTTATATAACTTAAGATTTCCTAAAATTAACATAATACACCTTATACGAAATGCGTTATAATTATCTATAGAAATCAATGCTGTAGTTTCTAGTTTATAGCCCGAACATCCCTGTTCGGGCTTTTTTTATGATTTTTCACGTTCCACGCTTACTTACTGATCAATGTTCCACGGTTTTAATAAGTTTTGATGAACAATCACTTGCTTTGATCTTGGGCTTTCTGGCGATGATCCTGCTCCTTTTTAAAGGCTCGTTGATCCATAATGCTGGCCATAATCATGATCGGAATCCCGATAAATAGAAATGCAATGCCTTGCAGGATCTCTTTCAGTTTTTTCATACGTAATGCTCCTTGGGGAGCTTAGTCTTCATCGAATACCGCACTCAGTACTCGGCCAAATAAGCTACGCTTTTTGTGTTGTGGCACTGCCACATTTTGCAACGTGGCATGCTGTAGCGTTTGGGTGTGGTATGCCGTAGTTTCTTGCTGTGGCACTGCCACATTTTCTGCAATATTTAATTCATTATTCTTTTTATTATCATTGTCTTGTTGTGTTGTCGCATGCTGTGGCATATCTGTGTCGCATGCCGTAGCATCTTGTTGTGGTACTGCTGTGACAGGTGCAACACTTTTCAGCTCAATGAGTGTTTGCATACGGTCAATTTGTTGCATTAACCGTTCTTCACGTTCTTGGTATTTTTTGACTTCATTTTCTAAATGGGCAATAAGTTTTTTTGTAGATTCATCACCTTCTTGCTTAGATGATTCAATTTTTTGAGATGTTTGCTCAGGTTCTCCAAAGCATCGGATGACCTCTGCTAGATCGAATTGTCCATCACTGGAGCGTGATAAACGTCCATTACGTACAGCTCTGTAAATGGTTGATCTATCCACATGAAATTTTTTAGATACTTCACTTAGTGATAACTTAGCCATTTACGGTGTCCTTTTTATTTGATGGCATGTATCCCACTTTTTTTAGGTATGGGGCTAGTTCTTTGATTTTTTGAGGGTCTTGTAGCATTTCAGCAATACGAACAGCAAATTGCGGATAGCTTTCTGTTCCTTGAGAATATTTCCCCATTTCAGGTAATTCTGAAAGCTTATTAGCAAACATATGACGTTGAGCATCCGTCATCTTTGAAAAAAGCTCCAAAGTGTTCGGATCTCTTTCTATTGATGGGCTATCCTTCTTCTTCTGTTTAAAGGTAAAAGAAAATCCTGAAATAGAACGTCCTCTTTTATGCTGTTCATATTTTACAGTTATATCCGTATGCTCATTTATTTGTTTAATTGAAAGTTCTAAAACACGCTCTTTTAAATGAGCCATCCGTAAATATTCATTATCAAGAACGCCTAACTTCTTTCTAAATTCTTGTAGTTCTATGGTTGGGGTTTTACCAGTGCTTCGCCACTGAATTAGAAGCTCATATAAGCGAATGGCATAAGCGCTACTAAGACTACTAACTTGCTGTAATTCATATTTAGTAAATTGTTCTTCCAGTCGGGTTATGAAGGGAACAACAGCAGGTGCAAATATTAAGTCTACAGTTGCTTCATTGTCGTTATAAGCAATTTGAGATACCCAACGACTCATAACATTTCGGATATTCCCATTAGCTTTTTTCTCTTGATAGCTAAATTGACGCGCGAATAAATCCTTACAAGCATCTTTTAAGGCTTGATAAGCTGTATTACGGTGTACACCAAATTGATTGATATAACTATCTGCATGAACTTCTAATGGATCATTTGCATTAATCCCTTTCCCACTTTCCCTTGCTTCAACAATAGCCAATAAAATTAAACGTTGTTCTACTAAGTCTAAGTTATAGCTTGCGTTGATTAAGGCATTGTCTTTTACAACTAAATCTCTCATAGCCACTATTTTTTTATTGTGTATAAGTACACGTTAATATTATTTGTGTACTAATGCAAGGTAAACGTGGACATATTGCAAGGTAAACGTGGACATATTGCAAGGTAAACGTGGACATATTGCAAGGTAAACGTGGACATATAAGAGCTAAAACCCTTTATTCATAAGGCTTTAAAGCCATTTAAAAACATTTAAAAACATTTAAAATAATTAAAAGCCCAAGTCATGAAAAATTGCCCTTGGTTTTCGCTTCGTTTCACTCGCTCAAACTCTATTGAATCTCGCTTTCGCTCGATTCGTCGGGGCAATTTTTTGCAAATACCTTCTAAAATTATGTAAAAAGCAACTATGACTTCGCTTCGCTCAGAAGCTTTTTTTGCTCGCTCCGCTCGGTCTAGGTGCAAATATCTACATGTGATTTACGCTTATTTAGGCTTCTCAGCCTAAAAAGCTGTTTTTCAGAGAGTCTAGGCGCGAATTTTTGTTGTGGCGCTCGTAGACACTCGCTAATAAATACTTGTTATTGTTTAATTAATCTAATAAAAATCATCTTCTATCGACTTTTGCTAAATTGGAAAACATTAGAGAACAGCTGCAGAGAGTTTTAGCTAGTCATAATTCATAAAAAATATCGATTGTGTACTGTACTGTAATGTACTAAAATACGATACAGTAC
>NZ_JAAZQY010000003.1:0-141231 GCF_012371315.1 Acinetobacter sp. A1 | reverse complement strand
TCTAAACTTCCAAATCTGGCTCATCAATTTTCTGACTTAAATTTCGCTCAAATAAACTTCGAGTAATTTAAACCAATTAATCAATGAAATATTTTCGATTAATCAATCAGTAAAAATCCACACAAGTTGTTCTTCATAATCTCTTAATGATCTTGCTGTTATTTCGTCAATAACAGCCCAACTCAAACAACGTTGCGTTGGTGTGCTGCGTATTCTATACAGTTTTCAAATAGACGCAATATGTTTTTTAGGTTTTTTTGAAAAAAAGTATCACTCGCCTAAACTTTAGGCGTATTTAATAGTTTTATCATGTATTTCTTCTTTTAGGTTAAATTTTTATGTGATTTGAATTGGTTTTTCAAATAAATTCTTTTTAGCCCATAGTAGAAAACAACCAGTTCTGTTGAACTGGTTGTAAATTTAAATTAGTTTGCCTGTTCTGCAAGCCACGACATAAATTTTTGTCGCTCAGCCTTATTGGCCTGCTGCCAAATTTGTATAAGTTGCTGTTCTTTGCCTTGTGGCTTCTGTGCAGTCTTAACTGAAGGTGTGTTTTCTGTAGCTAAGACAGCGGCAGTTGTATAAACAGCCGCAGGTTGATTGGCCGGTGCTTGCGTATGATCAGTTGCATCTACGGTTTTGCCAAACAAACTACCACTTAACCACGAACCTGTGCTTGCTTTAGCACCCGTTTGTTGAACCAATAATTGATTTTTTTGATTATATAAGCCCACAGTCGGTTGATCTTTAAATTCTTTAGCTGCTTCAAAGTCTTTTGGTGGATTCACTAAAACGAGTCGATAGTTCTCACCATCTTGCAACACTGGTGTTTTAAGCTGAATCACACCCGATTTTAAAATATCGTGTGCGCCATTATGATGTTCAAAATATTGCTGATAACGCAAGTTAATTGTATTTTCGCCTGCATTCACTTTCACTTGCTGCGCAGAACGGAATAAGCCTGCTCGTACTTCCTGATCATTCACAGCCAGCAATTTAATTTCTTCAGGAACAGAAATAGTGACTGCTGAAAATACTGAACTGCAAGCCATTAATGCTAGACCCGCCACACCAAGTTTTAACGTCATTTTTCACTCGATATCATTTATGAAAGTTTGATTGCACTATGCAATGTATAAATGACAGTTTTATGACAGCAAGTAATCCCTGTAATTTTCATGTAAATGTGACTTTTAAATCCCCCCCTTACATTCCATTCATATTTTTGACAATGCTTAAAAATAAAAAAGTAGGATGAATGATCACCCTACTTTTACTTATGGATTGAAAAGGCTTAAAGCTTAGTTAAAAGTTTTAAAACGCTCTGCATCATCCATAAATGTTTTTTCGCCTGCAGGTGCTTCAATTGAACCGAATACCAATTGGCCACGTAGCTTCCAATTCACAGGAATTTCAAAAGTTTGTGCCACTTCTTCATCTATAATTGGGTTGTAGTGCTGTAATGATGCACCCACATTGATTTCAGCTAATGCAGTCCATGCTGCAACTTGAGCAATACCAGTTGAATGCTCTGACCAAACTGGGAAGTTATCTGCATAAAGTGGGAACTGCTCTTGCAAGCCTTTTACAACATTTTGATCTTCATAGAACAATGCTGTACCAAAACCTGCAGCAAAGCTGTTAATTTTTGCTTCGGTATTTGCAAAAGCTTCTACAGGAACCATTTTGCGTAAAGTTTCTAAAACAATATTCCAGAACTGAGTATGTGATGCACCGTATAAAGTCACTACACGTGAAGACTGTGAGTTAAATGCTGATGGACTCAAACGAACCGCTTGCTTGATTGTGTTTTCAATCGTTGCTTGATCTACAGGAACATTTTTTCCAATAGCGTAGATTGAACGGCGTTTTTCTAATTGATTTAAAAATGACATTTTTTATTCCTCTTAAGAATTTTGGTAGCAACTCACTGATACAGCAATATTAAGCAGTTTATTTAGCATAAACATTACAAAAAATACGACAGTGTGTTTTATGTATAGAACGATTATAGTTTTATAAAGTTACCAAATACCTGCTGATTACCCCAAAATAGTTTGCACTACTTTAGTAAATCAAGCTCCTATAGAACACACTGACCATCACTATAAAAGAAATTTATTTCAATTTAAATCAATATGATAAACAAATGAGTTTAAGCATAAATTTTGAATTGATTTTGATAATGTGCATGACTACGTTCAGGCACTTGTTCTTCAATTGAGCCAAAAACAAGTTGTGAACGCAGCAACCAAGTATCAGGAATATCAAAATGAGCAGCCACAGCAAGATCTATGTTCGGGTTATAGTGTTGTAGTGATGCGCCAATACCTGAGTCAGCTAAAGCCGTCCACACCGCAAACTGCGCCATGCCTGAAGTTTGCTCAGACCAAATTGGAAACTCTGCTGCATTAAAGGGTACTTTCTTTTGTAACTGACGAATCACTTGCTGATCTTCATAAAACAGTACCGTACCAAAAGCAGCAGCACATTGTTCAATTTTCATTTTCGTACCTGCAAAAATCTGTTCGGGTACCAATTGACGCTGTACGTCCTGCACAATGCTCCAAAATTTTTGATGTGATTCAGAAAATAAGATCACCACACGTGTACTTTGTGAATGATGTGCAGATGGACAACTACGCACCGCTTCCTGAATTAACTCAGTCATATAGGTTTGACTATAATGAATACGTTTTCCTAAAGCATAAATACTACGGCGTTTTTTTAATTGATCAATGAAAGTTAGCTCATGGCCATCCTGAATTGGTTTTTTCTTGAGTTTAAAATCTTTGGTGATATCTGCTGTAAGCACATGACCAATTTTATTTAGCAATGTCATTTTAACTTCCCCAAAAAATCAATTAAAACAAGCGAATATTTTTTCTTATTCTATATAGACTCCTGTGGATTTATTCACATTCGTATTTTTTAGATGTTGCTTTTTACAACACTTAAACCCGCTAAAAACAACAAACTCCGCATTTTGCGGAGTTTATGTGAAACACATAGCATTTTATACTATGTGTTCAAAAATCTTGTTTCTAAGATTCTTATTTCTCAGTTTCAAAAAGTGCTGCTACAAATGATTTTGCTGAGAATGGACGCAAGTCATCAATTTTTTCACCTACACCAATAAAACGAATAGGCACATGCGTACGACTTGCAATGTTAAATAACACACCGCCTTTTGCTGTACCATCTAGCTTAGTAATGGTAATTCCTGTCAAGCCTACTGCTTCATCAAACATTTCAACTTGGTTAATGGCATTTTGACCTGTGCCTGCATCAACCACCAACATCACTTCATGTGGTGCTGTTGCATCAATTTTTTGCATCACACGTTTTACTTTGGTCAATTCTTGCATCAAGTTGCTTTTATTGTGCAAACGACCTGCGGTATCTGCAATCAGTACATCAATACCTTTAGCTCGTGCGCTCTCAAAAGCATCAAAAATAACTGAAGCACTGTCTGCACCGTGACCCTGTGCAACTACAGCAACATCGTTACGTTCGCCCCAAATTTGTAATTGCTCAGTCGCTGCTGCACGGAAAGTATCACCTGCCGCCAGCATAACTTTTTTGCCTTCACCTTGTAGGCGTTTTGCCAGCTTACCAATGGTTGTCGTTTTACCTACACCATTTACACCCACGACTAAAATTACATACGGTGTTTTATTCGGATCAATATGTAATGGTTTTACGCGTGGTGCAAGCAAAGCCACTAATTCTTCTTGTAGTGCTTTATATAAAGAATGTGAATAAATCAGATCGCCACGCGCTGTACGTTCAGTCAAATTGGCAATAATCGTTTTGGTCGCATCTACACCAATATCTGCAACCAGAAGCTGTTCTTCAACTTCTTCCAATAACTCATCATCAATTTCTTTACCGCCAATCAGAATATTGACCATACCATCGGCAAAGTTTTTACGGGTTTTGGTCAGACCTTCTTTCATACGACTGAAAAAACCACCTTTAGCTGGCGTTTCAGTCATAGCAGAGTCATCTGCAGCGACAGGTTCAGAAACTTCTGCTTGTACAGGTGGTGTTTCAACAATCGGAACATTTACCGCAGGTAAGTTTGGTAACGTGACATCATCATCTCCGATATCAGCATCAATCAAAAATTTATTTTGCCCATTAGATTGCTGTTGCATGCCGAATCCTTGTAAAGCATTGCGTTAAAAAATCGGATTCTATCATAAACCAAACGCTTTTACTTTGCATTGCAATCACATAGCCACATACAAAATTGCAGCAAGCAGGCCTTGCCTTTGCGCTTTAATTTCTGAAAGATAGGGTTACAACTGTTGCTAAACTTGCTGCCATGTTCCGATTGCCTATTAAGTCTGTTTGTCTTTTGCTCTTCAGTGCAGCACTTTCAATGAGTCACGCAGATACGCCTATTCAAACCAGACAGCCAAGCTTTGAAACCACGCTGAGTAATGGCTTAAAAGTGATTATTCGTGAAGATCACCGTGCACCGATGGTAATGACACAAATTTGGTACAAGGTTGGTAGTAGTGATGAGTCTGGCAACCTTTTGGGCATTTCACATGTTTTAGAACACATGATGTTTAAAGGTACAGCCAAAGTCCCGAATGATGAATTCACCCGTTTAAGTCGTATTTATGGTGGTAGTGTCAATGCATCTACTTTCACAAATTACACCCAATATTATCAACTCTATCCCAAAGCCTATTTTCCTTTAGCCCTAGAACTTGAAGCGGATAGAATGAGTAACCTATTACTACGCCAGCAAGATTTTGAACCGGAAATTAGAGTGGTAATGGAAGAACGGCGCCAACGTACCGATGATAATCCTCGAGCTTTGGCATTTGAACGCTTTAAATGGATTGCTTATCCGACTAGCCATTATCGCCAACCAATTATTGGACACATGAAAAATCTGCAAAATATTCAATTGCAGGATTTAAAGGACTGGTACAAAAAATGGTATCGCCCCAATAATGCAATTTTAGTAATTGTGGGTGATGTGGAAACCCAAGCCGCCTTGTTGCAAGTGCAAAAATACTTTGGCGATATTGATGCCGCTCCTCTTCCACCACGTAATGATGTTTTAGAGTTTGAGCAGTTGGGTTATCGTTACATGGAGCTGAATAGCTCCGTACAAGTACCTAACTTATATATGGCTTGGAATGTCGGCTCTTTAGCTACGGTCAAAACACCTCAAGATGCCTATGCGCTTAGCATTATTAAACAACTATTAGATGGTGGCATTACTTCACGTTTGGAACAGCGCTTAGTGCGTGCACGTAAAGTTTTGACCTCAGTCAGCGTCAGTTATGAGCCATACCAACGTGGCGATAGTTTATTCAGTATTTCTGCGCTACCCGCAGCAGGCATTGAGTTAAATGAGGCGCAAGCAGCTATTCAGCAAGAAATTGAGTTGCTCAAACAAGAACTTGTACAGCAAAAAGAAATTGAACGAGTGATCACTAAGTTTATTGCCAATTGGGTTTATAGTCAGGATGATCTTGCAGGACAGGCTCGCATGATTGGCAACTTAGAAGTGAATGGTTTAAACCATAAATTAATGGATGCACTACCACAACAATTTCAGGCGATTACCGCAGAAGACTTGCAACGGGTTGCTAGGCATTACTTGATTAAAGACAACCTGAGCACGCTATATTTACTACCTAAAAATAGCACCACAAGTGCTAATCCTTAAACGGTCATATTCATGAAAAATCGTGTATTTCATTCTTTTATTTTCACCTTAGGACTTAGCGTGCCATTTGCCACATTCGCGATGGAAATAGATGTTGCCACAACTGCGCCACATGAGTTTTCAGAAACCAGTTTGGTTGCACCTTTACAATCACAAAATCTATTGCACAGCTTAAATGCGGTGAATGAATTACCAAATGCCCACGCACCACAGGTACACGATTTTAGAACTCGAAAACAAGCACGTAGCCTATTTGTAGAAAATACTGCATTACCAATGGTAGATATTCAATTGACCTTTAATGCGGGTTCCGCACGAGATGGCGAAGTTGAATCTGGGCTGTATGGGCTTGCCAATATGGCATCGCAACTTATAGATGAAGGTACGCCACGATATACTGCACAAGAGGTTGCAAGCACTTTTGAAAACGTCGGCGCTCGATTTAGTGCAACAGCATATCGGGATATGTTTGTGGTACGTCTAAGAACGCTGTCTGACCCAGATAAAATGCACACTGCCGTTGAAATGATGCTCACGCTGTTAAAACACGCAACCTTTGAACCCTCAAATATTCAGCGTGTTGTATCCAATACTCAAATTGGGCAAAAACAACTACGAGAAAACCCAAGCCGTTTAATGAATATTCGTCTGTATCGTGCAATTTATGCAAAACATCCCTACGCAGAACCGATTACAGGAACCAATGGCAGCATTAAACGGATTCAACCCCAACATTTACAGAAATTTAGAGATCAGTTTTTAGTTGCGCAGAACATGAATATTGCCATTACAGGCAAATTAAATTTAAAAGAAGCAGAAAAATTGGCGAATCGTATCAGCTTGCATATAGCACAAGGTGAAGCCGCCACCGCACTGCCTGAACCCGTAGCTGCAAGCACATTTAACATTCAGCATATTCCATACCGCTCACAACAAGCGCATGTCAGTATCGCACAGCTAGCGACCACTCGTGATGACCCTGATTATTTAGCTTTGGAAATTGCCAATCGAATGTTAGGCAGTGGCGGTTTCAACTCAATTTTAATGAAAGAATTACGGGTAAAACGTGGTCTAACGTATGCTGTCAGTAGTTCGTTTCGTTTTACTCAAGCGACTGGATTATTTAGCATAGGCTATGCTACGCGTCAAGATCAGTTGCTTGAAAGCATTCAAGTAGCGCATCAAGCACTGATTAATTTTGTACAACAACCGATAGATGCTAAACAACTGCAAGAAACCAAGGCGGGTTTAATCCGCGCTTTTCCGAATCAATACAGCAGCAATGCCAATATTAATGCGCAACTTGGGCATATTGGTTTTTATCAGTTACCTGCTAATTACTTAGGTGATTATGCGCAGCAAGTGGCAAATATTAGTGCTGAAGATGTGCACCGTGCGCTGCAAAAGCATATACACCCAGACCGTTTAACCTTGATCATTGTCAGTGAGCACTTAGACAAAACAACATTGGAAAAAATGCTACAACAAAACCTTTTGCCCAAAACAGTTCAAGCTAAAAATACAAGTACGCAACCCATGATGAACTAAGCTTTTCAGAATATTAGCTGCAAAACTTTGAATACGAACACATAAGAGTGGACTTGCTGAGTTTACTCTTGTGCCAAAGCAGGCAGTTGTTGAGCACGGTCTTTTTCAACTTGGTGTGCCTGCATCAACTTTAAATAATGCACATAACGAATTTGTGGTTGCTGCAATAAAAGCATCGCCATGTCTTGAGTGTTGGCATATATAGATTGCTGTGCAAGACGCTGCACATTATGAAACTGTTGCACACCAACTGGGCGATAAAGTGCAAAACTCGCCAAAACAAAGATGATGCAGATAATCACTACAATCAGAATGTTATAAATTTGCTCGAGTTTAAGTTGAGAAATAAATTGAATAGTTTTTTGAATTGCGTTGTGCATGACCTACCTCTAATAGCGCTAGTGTAGGCTGCGCTTGTTCGATGCACAAGTTAAACAGCTCAATTTTTACTGTACCGTCACGGTAAAAATTGAGCCTGATTTATAATAACGTCACTCTTTACTAACCGATTGTTCCGCGAATCACAGCAAAGTATAAAACCAAAGCAATGATGGCCAGTACAAGGAAAATAGCAAAAATGCTTAGTCCTGCTTCTGCCTCTGCAGGATGTAACTCATCTTCATCTGCTATGCGCAGCAGCTCACCATCATAAGCACGATAAAATGCGATACGGTCTTCCCGATCTAATGTCTTGGCAAAATCTGCGACACGTTTGCGTTGTGCCAAGCAATATTCACCCAAATGCACATCACGCCGAAAAATCGCTTCATCTAATTTTTTACGGTGATGGTGCGCCAAATCCACAATTTGTGTTGCCAGTGGAGGTACATCAAAAGCAAACCCGTCTATCGTATTTATCATGTTATTCTCCTTTTTTCTGTGCTTACAGCTTTATAGTAATCAAAAAGAAACCTGATCAATGTTTAATCATGTAAACTTGAAATAAGAAAAACAGACCCGATAATTATTTGACAATTCAAACGAATTGTAATATTAGTTTAACATTAAAGCGTTAAATTGATATGAAGCCTAAAAGGTAGGCTTATATAAGTAATCATAATTAGAATAAGGAGTTTAATATGATTCAAGCAATCTCTCATCATGACTTAGAGCATGTTTATGCAAATGCGGTAAACACCATTCATTCACAAATGAACTTCCAAGACGCTGTTAAACAACTGGAAGAGGCTGCACGCGCAGGACATGGTAAAGCAGCAATGTTCTTGGCAGAACTGTATTATCAAGGCTTCCGTGTAGAACGTGATTCACTTAAAGCGCAGTATTGGCAAAACATGGCCACCATGCAAGCATAATAAAACGTCACTTAGGTGGCGTTTTTTTTGACCCTATTTTTTCAATTTATATTTCATACATATTTGTTTACGATTTTACGCAAAGCTTAAACGGTATATTCATCAATTCTTTTTACAATATAGCCAAATTTTACAACACTACTTGATTATGAATCAGATTAGCCAACTTCAGCCCTTACCCAAGGACTTTTTTCTTAAAATTACACTATTAAAATCAATGATGTATTGTGGTGTACTTTGGGGGCTGTATCATCAAGGCTGGGCAATGAGTTCAGATCACGATGATTATATTTTCCCTTTTTGGTTAAATGCGGTTCAAGCCAATAAATATGCAGCAAAACACTGGCCACAATACAGCCCACGCAAAATTTCTGCACAGGATTTTGAAACCTTTTTATTGCCTACGCTCACCCGTTTAAATGTTACCCCTACGCTGTATGGTTCATCGAGTCAAAAGATAAAATTGACCACATCGCAAATGAAACATTTCTTTTTTAATCAGCCCATTTTAAATATTGCTTAAATCTAAACAGGATAGAATTGACGTAAAAATCAACGATTGTGACTCTAAAGTATTTGCAATTTTTACAATTCACGTTACTTTAAAAGTCAAACAATAAACAAAAAACAGGACACATAATATGACCAAGGTAACTCACGTTTTACAAGATAAAGCACATCACGAAATTTACACAATCCACCCAGAAGCAACCGTTTTAGAAGCAATTAGCCTCATGGCAGATAAAGGTATTGGTGCTTTGGTAGTGACCGATCAAAACCAGCATGTGGTTGGCATATTGTCTGAACGTGATTACACCCGTAAAGTCATTTTGATGGAGCGAACCTCTAAAGGCACGACGGTGAGCGAAATTATGACGGCAAAAGTTTTGACTGTAACCAAAAACACCAGTGTTGAAGAATGTCTAAGCCTGATTACTGATCACCACTTACGTCACTTACCTGTTTTGGAAAATGAACAATTAGTGGGGCTAGTTTCAATTGGTGACTTGGTAAAAGCCACTATGGATGATCAACGTAAACTGATTGACCAACTACAACAATATATTGCGAGCTAAGCGTTAGCCTTCTAAAAAATTACCCAAACAAAAACGCCTAAACTTTAAAAGTTTAGGCGTTTTTAATAGGCCAAGTAATTAGTTTAGACCAAGTTTCTCTGCCACATAGTCAGAGTCTTTGTCGCCACGACCTGAAAGATTCACTACAATTTTCACATCTTTCGCCATTTTAGGTGCTTCACGTAATGCCCATGCCACCGCATGTGAACTTTCTAATGCAGGTACAATACCTTCTACTCGTGACAAGGTCATAAAGGCATCAAGACATTCTTGGTCTGTCGCTGTTGAATATTCCACACGGCCAATGTCTTTTAAGAAGCTATGTTGTGGCCCTACACCCGGATAGTCCAAACCAGAGGCAATAGAGTGCACTGGCAATGGCTCACCATGTTCATCTTCAAGTACATAACACGCCATACCGTGAAGCTGGCCTGGTTTACCCAAAGTTAGAGTTGCAGAGTGTTGATCTGTATCTAAACCATGCCCTGCAGGTTCAACACCCACAAGTTTCACTTCTGCATCATTTAAGAAAGCAGTAAATGCACCCACTGCGTTTGAACCACCACCCACACACGCGACGATATAATCTGGGTTTACACCAAAACGCTCTTGGCTTTGTAGTTTAATTTCATCACCAATAATAGATTGGAAATCACGCACCATTTTTGGAAATGGGTGTGGCCCAACCACAGAACCAATCGCATAAATAAAGTTTTTTGGGTCTTTTAAATATTCTTCAAAAGCGCTGTCCACTGCATCTTTTAAAGTGGCTGTGCCGCGGGTTACTGAAATCAGGTTGGCACCTAGAATTTTCATTTTCACCACATTCGGGTGTTCTTTTTCAATATCGACCTGTCCCATGTGAATTTCACACGGAATACCCACCAACGCACATGCCGTCGCCAAGGCTACTCCGTGCTGCCCTGCACCTGTTTCGGCAATGACTTTGGTTTTACCCATATATTTGGCCAGTAATGCCTCGCCCAAACAATGGTTAATTTTATGTGCGCCAGTATGGTTTAAATCTTCACGCTTTAAATAAATTTGCGCACCACCTAACTGTTCAGATAAACGCTTGGCATAGAATAAAGGACTTGGACGACCAACATAGTGAGTAAACAAATCTTTTAATTCATTCTGAAATTCTACCGTTTTACGAATTTCCTCATAAGCAACGTTAATTTCATCCATGGCTTCTTTTAAATGCGGTGGAATAAACTGCCCGCCATATTGCCCGAAAAAACCTTCTTCATTCGGTAATGCGATGCCATTGATTTGATGATCCATATCGATCCCCTCAGATTGAAATTCACGTTGCCTATCGTGTCTGTACTTACTTAGTCTTCGCCTAACAATCACTCAATAGTTGAGTGATATTGACGAAAATGACGCTTAACGCGCCAAATATTTAGTCATATCTTCAATGCCTTTTAAAGTCATTGGATACATATGATGTTCAAAAATTTGTTTAATTAAACCAATAGTATGGGTGTATTGCCAATAACCTTCCTGCTCTGGGTTGAGCCATGCGGTTTTTTCAAAATGCTGACGCAGACGCTGTAACCAAACTTGCCCTGCTTCATCATTCATATACTCCACCGAACCACCAATCGAATTTAACTCGTAAGGTGCCATACTGGCATCACCCACCACAATTACCCGATAGTCGCGTCCATAGGTATTCAATAAATCCCACGTGTTCATACGGGTACTGCTACGACGCAAATTGTCTTTCCAAACATAGTCATATAAGCAGTTATGGAAATAAAAATATTCGAGGGTTTTAAATTCAGTTTTAGCTGCGCTAAACAGTTTTTCACATTGGGCAATGTGAGCATCCATAGAGCCGCCTACATCAAACAGCATCAATACTTTGACACGATTGCGGCGTTCGGGTACCAATTGCACATCTAAAATGCCCTGCTTTGCAGTTTCACGGATGGTGCCATCTATATCTAGCTCTTCCGCTGCACCTTGACGGGCAAACTTGCGTAAACGGCGCAAAGCCAGTTGCATTTGCCGTGTACCTAAAATCTGTTCATCATCCAAATTACGGTATTGACGCTGTTCCCAAACTTTAACTGCAGAGCGCTTACGTCCTGGCCCACCAATACGTACACCTTCAGGATGATCACCATAAGCCCCAAAAGGTGATGTGCCGCCCGTACCAATCATACGGTTGCCACCCTGATGCTTTTTATGCTGTTCACGCAAGCGCTCTTCTAGCATTTTCATCAGTTCTTCTAATGATCCTGCTTTTTTCAGTTCTTCACGCTGCTCTGGCGTAAGATGCTTTTCAAGCAACTCTAAATCAAACCAGTCTTTGGGTAATTGATGAACTTGGTTCAGCAAATCATCTAGATCAAATGTTGAAATACCATCAAAATAATCTTTCATGGCACGGTCAAATTTGTCAAAGAATCGCTCATCTTTGACCATGACCGTTTTGACTAATTGATAGAACTCGTCCTGATCTGCAAACACCAAACCTGAAGCCACTGCTTGATTTAAGTCAATCAATTCACGTGTGCTCACAGGCACACCGTAACGACGCAAGGTGTAAAACAAGCGCACGAACATGGCGATGTACTCCTTAACGGCGTGACATAAAGGCTAAACGCTCAAGCAATTGCACATCTTGTTCGTTTTTAATGAGCGCACCATATAAAGGAGGAATGGCCTTGCTTTTATCGCTATTACGCAAAATGTCTTCTGGCATATCATCTGCCATAAGCAAGCTGAGCCAGTCAATCAATTCAGAGGTCGATGGTGGCTTCTTAAGACCCGGAACTTGGCGTAGTTTAAAGAATACTTGCAAAGCTTCGGATACCAAAGTGCCTGAAATATTTGGAAAATGCACATCGATAATATCGCGCATCGTAGCTTCATCTGGGAAATCAATATAATGGAAGAAACAACGACGTAAAAAAGCGTCTGGGAGTTCTTTTTCATTATTTGAGGTGATGATTACAATCGGACGTTGTGTTGCAGTAATGGTTTCGCCCGTTTCATAAACGTAAAATGACATTTTATCAAGTTCATGCAACAAGTCGTTTGGAAACTCAATATCTGCCTTGTCAATTTCATCAATCAACAACACACAGCGTTCTTCGCTGGTAAATGCTTCCCACAACTTTCCAGGCTTAATGTAGTTTTTAATATCATAGACGCGGTCATCGCCTAACTGGCTATCACGTAAACGTGACACCGCATCATATTCATATAAACCTTGTTGCGCTTTGGTGGTCGATTTAATGTGCCACGTAATCAGTTTCAAACCCAGACTTTGAGCCACCTGCTCAGCCAATAAGGTTTTACCTGTACCCGGCTCTCCTTTAACCAGCAGAGGTTTTTGCAGCGCACGTGCGGCTTTTACCGCAAGTTTTAAGCTATCAGTCGCAATGTACTGATCTGTACCAGAGAATTGTTGTGTATCAACAGACATGATTTTACCTTAATTTTTTTAGTTACAATGGTGAGGTCTTTTTCTTGGCAGTATAGGTGCTTTGTTTTAAACGGTATTTAGACCAAAAATAACCGATCAATAAGCCAAGACCGATCACAAATAAAATGGCAGATAAATTTGCCCAAACCAATGGCATTTCTTTGGTCAATACACCAAAAAGAAGTCCAAAAATGGCAGGAGCAAGAGCCGCGTTACTACCTTCAGATACAGTTGGCGTTAGTAAAATCGCAAACAGCATAATCCAAGTTATGCCACCCAATGGATTTGGCAAACGCTTGGCAATTGCATACCAGCACCACAAAATTATGGCGCTGCCAAGCAAGTAAACAGCAATCGCAATTGCAGTTTCAGGAATTGATGCCAACGCAGTCATAACACTATTCATTTCTCAACTCCTGAACAAAGGTTATGCACCGCGTAAACCTTCTGGTTCTACGGCATTTGGATTAATTAAACCTTCTGGCGGTACTTGAATAAAGAAACCACGAGTTTGAATTGAATCCATAACGTGTAAAACATTCACACGTGCCAATTTACGGCTTTCAGACAATTGTAAATCCATCACAAAAGTCGCACGACCAAATGCGCTGCGCATTGCTTCGGGTAAGGCATCTAGTGGATTAAACTCTTCAGTTTGCTCTGGACGGGCGATGTACAAATACATCTCATCTTTTTTGCTCGATTTATAAATTGAACAGTGCATAAACAACAAAACTCTAAAAACTCAGGCAAAGGATACAACAAAAAAAACCGAGATACATTAACCATTATTAACGCATTGGTCTAAGTTTGTATGGATGGCCATAGTTAATGACAGATTCACCACCATTAACTAGGGTTTAATTCAGAAAGTCTTTATTCAGCCACTTTCATTTGACCAGACAAATAGCGCTCGTCGGCATGCAACACGTCAATTAATGGCTTAGTCAGCAATTCATAACGCCAACCCAACAAGTAATTTGGCAAGTCTTGTTCATCGTTATGAAATACCACATGCTGATACAAAGCATTCAGCCACTTTTTACGCAACAACACTTCTTTGGGAATTTGAGTTTCCTGAACCGCAGACTGAATCACCCGCTCCATATTGTCACTGACATCTTTAGAGGAATGGCGGATTGGCCGTGCCAAACGCAGCGGCCATTGAGATTGATCAGGCAGGTATTTGATTAAATCCAAAATGGTTTTGCCATGCTCACGCACAATATGCGGACGTAAATCTTTAATTCCACTCAGTTGGAATGAATTACGTGGATTTTTTTCAACTAAATCCAACATACTAGAATTACGCAAAATAAAACTACGTGGCTGATTCAGTGCCTTGACCATTTGTTCACGCCAAACAGCCAATTGCTGTAATTGCATAAGCTGACGACGTGAATGACGGTAATTACCAATGTCTTGATACAGCAGCTCTATTGGGGTTTCTTCGCCAATTTCCTGAGTTAAATTACGGCAATCTTCCTGCACAAAATCGAGTAAATGCTGCTGTTTTAAATCACTTTGTACTTTGTCTGCCAACTGCATTAAATACAGCACATCATTGGCCGCATAATTCAATTGCTCATCGGATAAGGGACGTGCCAGCCAGTCTGAACGCGTCTGCCCTTTATCAATATCAACATTCAGCATAGTTTTTAAAGCGTTTTGATAGCTGACTTGCAAGCCATGTCCTAAAAACGACATGCCAACCTGTGTATCAAAAACATTATCTAAGTTTTTTTGCTGTGCATAATGATAAATTAAATCAATATCTTCACCGCAGGCATGAAAAATATTTTGCTGCGCCTGAAACAGTTTTTCCCAAAAAGCGGTCAAATTGAGCGAGGTGCCATCTAGTAAATAAACCTGATTATTGACATTAATTTGGAATACACCCAATTTAGGCCAAAGCGTATCGACCTTAATAAACTCGGTATCTAAACCATAGATGCTGTTTTGACTCATTAATGCCAAGACATTTTCAAAGTCTTTTTGTTGGTGAATAAATTGGAACATAGCGACCAGATAGACTGCACTCTCTAGAGTTTCATTTTAAACATTAAATAGCGTTTAGCTATAAAAATATAATCGGTATTTTACTTTTTTATCTTATTTTTAAGTCAATGCAGATATTTTCTAGTTTTTTTTATCGTTTTTTTATCTTAATTTGAGTTTTTATTCTATATTAATTCAAGCAAACACTTTAAATGATCATTCACATGAAATAAGCACCAAGATGCTTATTTCATTCGCATCCGATTATGCACGGCTTGACTTAGAGTATGACTATCGACATATTCAAGCTCGCCACCTTGCGGTACGCCTTGTGCAATCCGCGTCATCTGCACAGGTAAATGCTTTGTGGCTTCGACCAAATAGTGCGCCGTTGCCTGACCTTCCACAGTTGCATTGGTGGCTAAAATCACTTCGGTAATATTGCCATCACTCAAACGCTGTACCAAGTACGGAATGCCAATTTCATCTGGGCCAATACCATCTAAAGGCGATAAATGCCCACCCAAGACATGGTATTTGCCACGAAAACTACCGCTTTGCTCAATGGCCATCACATCGGCCGGAGATTCCACGACACACAGCAAATGTGCATCCCGATCATGTGAGGCACAAATATTGCAAACTTCATCTTCAGTTAATGAATGGCAAATCGAACATTCGTGAATATAGCTGGTGGCTTCATTCAAAGCATGAGCCAAACCGACTGCACCTTCTCTATTTTTCATAATCAGGTGCAATGCCATGCGTTGAGCCGATTTAGGCCCAACACTTGGCAAAATGCGCAGCGCTTGTACCAGTTGATCAAAACGATCACTAAACATACGCCGTTCCTTAGAATAAACCTGCCAAGCCAGGTGGCAAGCCCATACCAGAGTTTGCAGACTTCATTTTCTCTTCAGAAATTGCTTCAGCCTGACGTGCTGCATCATTCATTGCAGCTGCAATCAAATCTTCAATCATGTCTGCATCGTCTTGCAACAATTCAGGATTAATTTCGATACGTTTCACTACATTACGGCAAGTCATAGTCACTTTCACTAAACCACCACCCGCTTCTGCATGCACTTCAGTTTGCGCAAGTTCTTCTTTGGCTTTTTTAATGTTGTTTTCCACTTCTTTTTGCATGCGCTGAGCTTGCTGCATCAACATATTAATGTTCATAAAAATCTCCGAACAAATGATCTATCGTTTTAAATGAGGTCTAAACCGCGCTCGATGTCGCGAATAATATCATCAATATCTTCCAAGCCAACAGAAACACGAATTAAACCTTCGCTGATGCCTGCTGCTTGTTTGGCTTCTGGACTCATTCGGCCATGCGATGTTGTTGCAGGATGGGTAATAGTCGACTTTACATCACCCAAGTTACTAGTAATCGACAAGAAGCGTGTATTATCAATTACGGTCCAAGCGCCTTCACGCTCACCTTTCACTACAAACGATACAACACCACCAAAACCAGACTGTTGTTTTTTCGCGAGTTCATGCCCTACGTGATGTGGCAGTCCCGCATAATACACTTTTTCCACTTTTGGATGTGCATCTAGCCACTCTGCAAGTTTTTGTGCGCTGGCACAATGCGCTTTCATACGCAGGCTTAATGTTTCCAAGCCTTTTAAGAAAATCCATGCATTAAACGGACTTAATGAATTACCCAAGGTACGAATAACACTGTTGATTTCTTCGACCAACTTGTCTTTACCGACAACCGCACCGCCCAAAGCACGCCCCTGACCATCAATATATTTGGTTGATGAATAAATAATGAGGTCTGCACCAAATTTTAGTGGTTGTTGCAAAACGGGCGTACAGAAAGTGTTATCTACCGCAAATAACGCACCATGTGCATGTGCAATATCGGCAATCGCTTGCAAGTCACCCACCTGAGCCAATGGATTTGATGGTGTTTCAATAAATAACAAACGCGTATTTGGACGAATTGCTTGTTTCCAACTGTCTAAATCTTCTAGATCGACAAATGTGACATCTACCCCAAACTTCATCACATATTTTTCAAACAGTGAAATGATAGAGCCAAAGACCGCACGTGAACACACCACATGATCGCCTGCTTTAAGATAAGCCAAGGTCACAGCATGCACTGCCGCCATACCTGAGCTTGTTGCCACAGCACGTTCTGCACCATCCAAAACAGCTAAACGCTTTTCAAAGGCTTGTACCGTTGGGTTGGTATAACGTGAATAGGTATTCCCTTCAATTTCGCCTGAAAACTTGGCGGCTGCATCGGCAGCATTTTCACAGACAAAAGATGACGTCAGAAAAATTGGTTCGCTGTGTTCACTTTCAAATGTACGGTTATGCCCTGTACGAATCGCTAAAGTATCTAATTGATATGTAAGGTCGTCTGGTTGACTCATCTTTACTGCTCAGCCCTTAATTTAGTCCTAAGACCTGTTTGTTAATAATTGCCAACATTTTGAGCGCCAAGCGTATTTAAGGTCAAGGTAAAATGTATAAATATCGCTTAGACTTCATTCAAATCGGCGCCTTGTGTGATGGAACACCTCATGAATCAGTTACAACGAAAATTTAATCCGCACCGAAAAAAACTGAAAAACCTCAGTACACGTCTGTTTAAGAGTCGGGATTTGATTCTGTCTCAGTCCACAGCCTATGAAATTGTTGCACGTTATAAACATGCACAGATTCGTTATTACGCCTCGCCAAACAAGCAATACAAAGAGCCGCTGGTATTTGTGGCACCGCTTGCCATTACCATGTCCATTTACGATTTATATCCGTATCGCTCACTGGTCAAGCATTTTCAGCATAGTGGTTTTGATGTCTATCTGATTGATTGGGGGCAATTAACCTATCAACATCGTCATCTAAATTTTATGGCTTTTATAGATGATGCCTTGCCACATTGTATTCAACATATTTTGCAGCATGCACAAACCACACAAATCTCTTTGCATGGTTGGAGTATGGCAGGTGTCTTTGCCATGCTTTACACTGCAAAACACCGACCTGAGCATGTTAAAAATTTAATGATTTTGGGCAGTCCTGTAGACAGTTATGCATCGGGGCGCGTGGGTAAGCTATTTCAAATCACCAATCGTCTGATTTCCAAATACCCGAAACTGCAACATGCATTTTATTCGGGCAACATCCCCAAGCATTTTATTCATACACCTGGCTTGATTAATGCGATAGGTTTTAAAATTTTAGACCCGAAAGCGTGGCTGGAAAGCAATAAACAGATGCTCTCCAATTTGCATGACTTACAGACTTTGCATGAAAATGCCACGCTTGCCAATTTTTTAAACAATATGATTGATTATCCAGGCGGCATTAATCAGGACATGGTGTTAAATGTTTGGCTGCAAAACCCACTTAAACAAGGTCATATTCAGCTCAAACAGCACAATATAGACCTAAAAGATATTGATTGCCCACTTCTGGTTGGTGCAGGTGACAGTGATCAGATTGTCACAGCAGAGGCAGCTCAACCTTTGTGTGAATTGACAAGTAGTACCGATGTCACGTTTACTCTTATTCCTGGTGGGCATTTAGGTTTAATGTCCAGTCAAAAAAGTGCCAATGAATTTTGGCCTAAATTGACCACATGGTTAGAACAACGATCCAGCAAAATCGCATAAAGAGAGCACGAACATGATTCAATCTGTTGCATTTATTGGCTTAGGCGCAATGGGCTACCGCATGGCAGCACATTTACCCAAACATTTTGACACGGTCTATGTTTGGAATCGTAACTTTGCCAAAGCCGAGCAACATGCTGCAGAATATGGCACTCAAGCGGTTGAATTGGCTCAAGCGGTACAGGCAGATGTTATTTTTTCTTGCTTGCCTACCAGTACCGAAGTTGAAAACCTGATTGCACAAGTTCAACTTAAAGCAGGTTCAGTTTGGGTCGACTGCACCAGTGGCGTACCTGAAAGCGCAAAAAAACTGGTACAACAACTTAAAGCCCAAAACGTCGATTTCTTAGATGCACCTGTAAGTGGCCAAACCATTGGTGCAGAAAATGCCACCTTAACGGTCATGATTGGTGGTAAAGCAGCAGCCTTTGAAAAAGCGCTCCCTGCAATTCAGGCTTTTGGTAAAGTGATTCAGCACGTGGGTGAACCAGGTGCAGGTTTTGCAGTTAAAGCGGTGAATAATATGCTCATGGCGGTCAGCCTATGTGCTGCTGCTGAAGGTTTTACTACCCTAAAAGCACATGGGGTAAATTTGAATCAGGCTTTGCAATGCATTAATGCCTCAAGTGGCAAAAGTGCCGTAACAGAAATGATTTTACCGCAACGAGTACTGAATCGTGCTTTCCCCAATACCTTTGCACTGCCTTTACTTGCCAAAGATACAGGCATTGCACTTGATTTAGTCCGTGAGGCGGCCTTGCCTGCACCTGTACTGGCATTAACTCAAAGTCTGATTCAAGCGGCAAATTTAACTGCAGAAAAAGACAGTGATTTTTCCAGTGCCGTGAAAATGTATGAATTATGGAGTAATATTACCCTAGAGTAAGAACTCGCCATTGAATACGCAGCCACAAACCCAATAATGTATATAAGTGCTTCGTCACCCTACAAACCACAGAGGAAACTCTTATGAAAAAGTTTAGCATTGCCGTATTTGCAAGCCTTGCAACTTTTATCGGGGCAAATTCAACTGCTTTTGCTTCTGAGCAAGAATGTCAAAAATTAAAAAATGATCACGATGTTATTTATGCATCTAAAGGTTTCTGCTTTAAAGACCCTGAAGCTAAAGCACGTTTTGGTAATGACAACTGCTATACAACTAAGCCGAAGTTCTCTGAAAAAGAACAACAACGCCTTGATGCAATTAAAGCACGTCAAAAAGAATTGAACTGTAAATAACAGTTTTGAAAATAAGCTGAATTGAAGGAATTATTATGGCTTACGATGATCAAAATATTTTTGCAAGAATTTTACGTGGTGAGCTTCCTGCAATAAAAGTGTATGAAGATGAACACGTGCTTGCGTTTATGGACATCATGCCACAAGCCGATGGTCACACCTTGGTTATTCCTAAAACACCTGCAGTTACTTTATTGGACCTACCTGCCGAAGCTGCAGCATATACCATCCAAATTGTGCAAAAAATTGCCAAAGCCATTGAAAAAGGCTTAGGTGTAGATGGTATTGTGCTCATGCAGCTATCTGGTGCAAGTGCAGGACAAACTGTACCGCATGTTCATTTCCATTTAATTCCAACTTCAGTTCACGAACTTGGAAAACATGCTGCACAAATGGGCGATCAAGAAAAAATTAAAGCCCAAGCAGAAAAAATTAAAGCAGCGCTTTAAAAATTTCAAAAATGTCATACAAAATGAATGGAGCAGCTGCTCCATTTTTTATTTAAAAACAATTCAAATACTTAAAAATAAATCACAATTATTAGACCTCTTGCGAAAGTATAGTTTTATCTAATTTTTGAATTGGCTAAAAGCTCATAAATATAACTTTCGGGTGATTAAAATGTAACTAACGCAAGAAGTCTATTTATTACATTTTATTACCTGTCATCAAATTGTAATTTTTTCTTCACTTCAATGTCACATAGTTTGCAGATACTGCTTAGCAAGTTGGTGAGCTTGTGTAACTTTTTGTACACAAGCTAACTAAATAAGAAAGCAAGGCGAATGCCATTTTTAAAAGTGTTTTGGAGAAATCTTGATGAAAAAATTGCTTCTAGCAGCTACTGTTGCAGCAATGGGTGTAAGCGCAGCACAAGCAGCACCAACTTTGTATGGTAAGATCAATCTATCGGTTGACCAAATTCAAAATGATGATTTTGAAAAAGATCAAGATGTCACTGAATTAAATTCTAACGCTTCTCGTATTGGGGTTAAAGGCGAAGAAAAATTAACTGAAAATGTATCAGCAGTTTATGTGGCTGAATGGGAAATCAGTGCTGATGGTGATGAAAATGATGCTCAAACTTTCAAAAAACGTAATCTTTTTGGTGGTTTAAAGTTTGAAAATGTAGGTACTTTAAAAGCTGGTATTTTTGATTCTTATTTCAAAAATGCTGCTGGAAAATACCAAGATATCTTTAATGATCACACCCTTGATATCACAAACATGATGTATGGTGAAGATCGTCTTAAAAACTCTATCGGGTTTGAAACAGACAAAAAAATGCTAGGTGGCTTACAATTTAATATCCTAGCGCAACAAGGTGAAGATGCAAATAATGACTATGCCACATCTGGTCAAAAAGGAAAACGCGATGGTTTTGGTGATTCTATCTCTACTTCTTTGACTTATGATAATAAAGATGTTGGTGTTGCTCTTGCACTAGCAGGTAACTTTGGCGTTCAAGGTAAATACGCTGGATTAGATGGTGAAAAACTATATTCAGATGCTGTACGTGTGACTGGTTCTTACGATTTTAGCAAAGTAGGTGTAAACGGTTTAGTACTTGGTGCTCTTTACCAACAAGCAGAACCAACTGACAAAATTGAAGGTCTTGAAGGTTTAGAAGAAAAAGCTTGGTTACTTAGCTCAACATATAAAGTTGGCAACACACCATGGGTTGTTAAAGCTCAATACCAAACTGCTGAAACTACAGCTGAGGCATTTGATGGTGATATCACCATTGACCAATATGGTATCGGTGTTGACTACAACCTCAATAAACAAACTCGTTTCTACGGTGTTCTTGCACAACAAAAAATTGATATTACTGGTGTAGATCTTGAAGAAGATAACAAAACAGTATTTGGTTTAGGTATGGAATATAACTTCTAATCTTAAGATTAAAGTGAATTCTAAAAATAAAAGGGCTTATGCCCTTTTATTTTTTCTTAAATTTAACGCTTTAAAAACCCAGACACTAAATTCATGACTTGTTGAATATCGTCGTTGGCTTCTTGTTTACTGGTTTGCTCACCTTGTGGTGTCAATGAATCAATAATTTGCGGCAATACTGTAGAAATTGCACTATAAATATCTTGCTTTGGTGCCTGAGTTTGCTGCGCGACCTGCTCTACATCAGCATCATCAAATAAACTTTGTACTTGTTCAGCACCTACATGTGCATTCTCACCTGGGCCTGTAGACACCCAATCATCTACCTGACTAGTTAAGCCTTGCCCTTTTAACTTATCCAAAGCACCTTGCAAACCACCTTGTTTTTGAATCCATGCCAACACCAAAGGCAGTACTGCAACCAGCAAACTTTGTGTACCAGAAGCGCCTGCTGTTGAACGCTGTTGCTGCCCGCCTAACTGGCCAAGTACCGAACCAAGAATTCCACCCAAGCCACCTTGAGATGATTGCTGGTTATTTCCACTTAACTGCCCCAATACCGAACCTAAAATACCACCTAAACCACCTTGTGATTGATTAGATTGTTGATTCGCACCTAATGCTTGCTTTGCCAATATTTCAACAATATTGCTTAAATTGGTCATTTTATTTTCCTCATTATGCCCTAATGACAGCATACGAAGTTTTAAGCTAAATGCTTGCTAGAAATTGTTAAATTTTGCAATAAGTTTTCTTTTTATGACTCAAGTATCACTTTAAGGTGAACTACTTAAGTGTTTACCAACGGAATTTATCCCAATTTTCAGGATTTGCCCAAAACTTAGAGTTAAACCAATCAGGCACGTGCTTATAAGTCAAAATATTAAACTGCCATAAGGTCAAATGATGTTCTTCAAATTTATGGTCAATTAATTGGGTAAAACCAAGCGCACGAAGCAATTGCTCATCTTCACGTGAAGCGATAACTATAATTCGTTTAGCCAGTAAATCACGTAATTTCACCAATACCTGAGATTTTTGCAGAGTCAATTTTTCCTGTGTACTGTCAGAGAAAAAATCTGTGCTGTCTAAAAAAACAATACCTAAATCAAAACGCTGGGTAAAAGGCAGATTTAAAAAGTCCAATGCGCTAAAATACTGACATGCAATAGTGGGAAAATTATCCACTGTTATATTTTGAGGATTCGGGCTAGTTTCACTATTTTGCCCCACACATAATGCGGTAGAAATTGGCTGTTGTTGAGATAAATCTGCAATCAACGCTTGAATCAAACGCATATCAGCCATTACTGCATTCCTTCATTTTTTGAGAGAGTATTCTTATGGAACTACAAGGCATTTGCCATAAAATGCACGCAGGTCTTAAGGACCATAGTGTAACTGATGAACAGGTACACAAGGCAAATGTTGAATATAAATTTATTCTAGACCGTTCAGAAATTGATCTGCCTTTTCAGCTTGGTCAAGAAATTGAACTGGAATGGACAGGCAATATTTACTGTGTTTCTTGTGGTGTCAAAACCCCAAAATCATATTCTCAGGGTCATTGTTTTAAATGCTTTAAAACTAAGGCTTCTTGCGATATGTGCATTATGAAACCTGAAACCTGTCATTATCATTTAGGGACGTGTCGTGAAGATAGTTTTGCGCATGAGGTCTGCTTTCAACCACATATAGTCTATTTAGCCAACTCCAGCGCTTTAAAAGTGGGGATTACCCGTCTAGGACAAATGCCAACACGCTGGTTAGATCAGGGTGCCACCCAAGCATTGCCAATTATGAAAGTTGGCTCACGCCGTTTATCTGGGCAACTCGAAATCATGTTTGGTTCACAAGTGGCAGATAAAACGGACTGGCGTAAACTGCTTAAAGGTGAAGCAGCACCTTTGAACTTAATTGAAGTGCGTGAACAGCTTATTGAAGAGTTTGCACCTAAAATTCAAACTATTCGTGATGAATTTAGTCAAAACTTAGAATTCAATGAAACCGTTGAATTGTTAGAGCAAGAGCCACCACGTGAGTTTGTTTACCCTGTAGAGCAATATCCTGAAAAAATCAAATCGCATAATTTGGATAAAACCCCAATTATTCGCGGTAAGTTACAAGGTATTAAAGGACAATATCTCATATTAGATACAGGCGTGATTAACATTCGTAAATATACAGGTTATGAATTAAAAATCCGCGCTGAATGAGTCACAAATATTCTTAGTCAACGCTTTCACAAGCACAAAAAAACCAGCAAATTTGCTGGTTTTTTCTTTGATGATAAATATGACTATTTGATTTTCGCTTGAGACTTCAAATATTGAGTGTAGTCATCCAACTCTTGCTGAGCACGAAGTTGTTGATATAACTGCGCCAATTCTTTGAGCTGTTCAGGCGTTAAAGCATTCGAAGTTGTGTCATTTACATTCGATACAGCAACCACAACCAATTCATTCGGTAAAGACGCTGTGGTTACTGACCACATGCCTTGTTTAGGTGCAAGCACACTAAATGCAGCACGTTCAATTTCACGCTTTAACAAGCCATCTGCACGAGTAAATGTACCTGCATTTTCAAAACGGATTTGGTTTTTAGCTAAAACCGTTGCAGCTGGCTGAGTTTTAAATGCATCTAAAGCAGCTTGAATATCTTTTTTAGCCGCATCAAATGCTTTTTTCTCAATCAGTTGTGTTTTCACACGCGGGGTTGCCTCCTCTAAAGTTTGCACACCTGCTGCATGGTAATTACGCACTTTCACCCATACCACATCACCATTAGCCAAAGTGATATTGCTTGAGGCATTACGATCACCATTTTTCACATCATCATTAAACAGCTTCACTTTCACACTTGGCTGGCTTAACACAGGATGTTGTGTCGCTAAAGTAACCGCATTAGCAGATTGAACTTTGACTGTTTTAACTTCTTCAGCCACGACATCTAAAGCGTCACTGCTTACCACCAATTCATTTAAGCTGTTGATGGTATCTGTATAAGCATTTTCAGTTTTTGCTTTTTGCAACTCAGCTGTTAAACGTGCTTTTTCAGCTTCAAACGTAGGTACTTGAACTGCAGCACCTTCAGTTTGAATTAAATGATAGCCATATTGCGTTTTAATCGGCTGAGATACTTCACCCGATCTCAGGCTATTTACAGCTTTATCGAAAGCATCACCAAAGACACCAGCTTCATAACCTGCAACCGTACCACCTTTGGCCTTAGACTCAGGGTCATCTGAATACTTTTGTGCAGCAGAGGCAAAACTTGCACCCTGTTGAATTTCAGTAGCTGCTTGTGCTGCCAGTTTTTGAGCTGCGGGATCATCACGTGCATCCGTGGTGATTAAAATATGTTTAACCGTCGGCGTTGCTGCACTTTTTTGCGTGTCTACAAACTTTTGATACGCTTGCTGTAATTCAGCATCCGACACAGTCGTATTTGCAGGGGCAATATTTGCAGGCGTAACGACAACATAATCAACATCTACACTTGCCACTTGCTTAAAGGTGCTTGAATGCTGCTCATAATATGCTGCAATTTCTTGTGTAGTCACGCTGATATTTTTCTTGTAGTCATCCAACTTAATGCTAGACAAATGCAAAGTACGCTGTTGGGTCTGTAGATTTGCAATTTGCTGAATATCAGACGGGCTCACCAAAGCATAATCTGTAAAGCTCGCACTTAGCATTTTTAAAGCGTGATCCTGACGCAAGTTTGCAACCAATGCTTGATTCGTCATACCCACAGATTGCAAATAGTTGGCATACAATGTTTCAGAAAACTTACCGTCTTGTTGGAAGTTTGGCTGTTGCGCAATCATTTGCTCAATTTGAGCATCACTCAAAGAAATGCCCAGTTTTTCAGCCTGTTGCAATAACAAAGTACGTGCAACCAAAGTGTCTTGTGCTTTATTTTGAATGTAATTTTGATTTAACAGCGTTTCATCACCGTTGGTATAAGCCAAGTATTGTTCTTTCAGCGAGTTGGTCAGATTGTCTAATTCTCGTTTTGAAATTTGCTGACCATTCACGGTTTGTGCAGTGTCTTCAGACTGACCACCACTAAAATATCCTTCAATACCTACAAGTGCTAAAGGGGTCAAGAATAAAACGAGCAAAACTTTGCCCAACCAACCCTTAATAACTTTACGAAAAGATTCCATAAGTATTCCAATATTTTATTTGCGGAAGATTTTAACTGAAAACCCTCTGCGAATGAATGCATTGACGCCTTTTATTGACATTATTAATAAAAAACGCGCCAATTGGCGCGCTTTCTTGGCATTTTAAAAGATTATGCTACTGAATCTTTCAAACCTTTACCTGCTTTAAAGCTTGGTACTTTGCTTGCTTTAATTTCTAGGGTTGCACCTGTTTGTGGGTTGCGACCTGTACGTGCAGCACGCTCTTTCACGCTAAATGTACCAAAACCCACTAAAGTTACAGTATCACCAGCTTTAAGCGCTTCAGTAATTGAAGCAATTGTTGCGTCTAAGGCTTTACCTGCATCAGTCTTAGACAATCCCCCTTTCTCTGCAATTGCATCGATTAATTCTGATTTATTCATGAAGATTACGTCCTCTTAATATCGTTTATTTAAGGTCCAGAGATTTAATTTAAATTACCGTAACGCCTTTATAGCAATGCTTTGAGGGTAAAAGCAATACTCCCTGTACGCTTTTATGCAAAATAAATGGTAAAAAACGATGGAGCATAAGATACTATTGACAATTAGTCTAAAACCCGTCTCTCATCCACATCTGCATGTTTCTAAATCTAGGCTAGACACGTTTACTTTTTGCAACATCTTCTTTTAATTGTTTATTTTCTTCAATCAAGGCATCAACTTTGGCATGTAATTGTAATACTAAATGCTCTAAATGTTGAAGATCTTTTGCTGTTACTAAGCCAATTCTATTTAAAGAATGATTTACGCTATGGTCAATCAGACGCTCGACCTTGTCTTTGGTGTCTATCACCGATTCCTTGGCTTTTTCTGAAACCTTTTCAACAGTTTGGTCAGCAATTTCAGTGGTTTTAGATTCCAGCTCTTCCCCCACCTTGACCAGAGAGTCAAACAATTTATTGCCTTCCTCTTCAGCGCGTGAAAAAGCACCTAAACCTGCTAACCAAATTTGCTTGGTATATTTACGAAAATCGAGTGAAGATTTACGACCTGCACGTATTTTATCTTTATTTTTCAATGTATTTTCAGATTCAGAAGTATGTTCTTCTGGCGTTTGTGTTGCATTTTCCATGGACACATCTCCCGCTTATTTTATGCGCAAATGAATATAATAAACCTACAAAATACGCCAATAATAGCAAATTAAATACTTGATCGTTTTGCTAAACTGTTCTACAAAGCAAGATTATTGCATGTGTTTTCCGATATTTCTGATCAAAAAACACAAATTAAGGAATTCAACTTTTAAATTAAGGGACTTGGTTTTATGAGTGACTCGCAACAAAGACAAAGTAATCCGCATTTGTTGCTCACCATGGTTATGATTGTGCTTGAAACCATTTTTAGCTTTATTTTAAAGCACGATCGCGTTGTCGCATTGCAAGCTAAAAAATTTGTAGATCAAAAAATTACTATAAAAATTAATAGCTACATTCCTTATTTTGACATATATGTGCAATTTAGCCCACATGGCATTTTGTTTGACAGTAAAGCGCCTGATCAAGCTATTGATTTAGATGTACGCACCACTTTAATGGATTTATTTAAAATCTTCATTTTAGGCAACCGTCGTAGCATCAAACACATGCGTATAGATGGCGACATCACTCTAAAAGATGAATTTCGTGATCTGATTTTGCATTTTAGTGCGCCTAAAGTTTTGGCCGACTGGAAACAGTGGTTAAAAGAAGCACCTCAAGGGCAAGAAGTGGTTAGCTCTAAAAAACGTATTGCCCCACTTTTAGACAAAATTGATGAGCAGCGCTCTAAAATTAACACCTTACAAGTTGAGCTGAAACAACATAAAAACCGTATTCGTCGTATTGAGCGACGTCAAAAACGTATCAATATCGCCTTTAGCATAATAACAGTACTATTAATTACGTTATTAGTGTATAATTTATGGCTGAATTAAGAACACTAAAACATCAATAAAAACAGCCCTAAACCTCCGCTACAAGATAACAATAAAATACTTGACTAATTTAGTCGGGATTCATAGAATACACACATCTAGTCTAATCATGTGTATCGAATCATGCGCTTAACAACTCGCGGTCGCTACGCAGTGACTGCTCTACTTGATTTAGCTTTGCAGCCAACTGAACAAACGATCACGCTTGCTGAAATTGCAGCCCGTCAAACTATTTCTGTTGCTTATCTTGAGCAGTTATTCGCAAAACTTAAGCGCCACGGCTTAGTGTCTAGTGTTCGCGGTGCTAACGGTGGTTACCATTTAGCACGTAGTGCAAATGAAATCACTGTACTAGAAATTATTGAAGCCGTAAATGAAACAGTTGATGCCACTCGCTGCGACCATAAAGGGAACTGCCAAAATGGTGCAATGTGCTTAACTCATGACTTATGGCAAGAACTCTCCCATCATATCGCCGACTATCTCGCTAAAATCTCACTTGCTGACTTAGTAGCCCGTGACAACGTACAAACCGTTGCCATCCGCCAAAATACAGCTCCGTTTGATTCAGCCTTTTTATCGGTTACAGGTATTTGACATGAAACGTCCTATTTATCTTGACTACGCAGCAACCACTCCTGTAGATCCGCAAGTTGCAGAACGCATGATGGAGTGCCTGACTTTTGATGGGACTTTCGGTAATGCCGCTTCTCGCTCACACGCTTATGGCTGGCAAGCAGAAGAAAAAGTTGAATATGCACGTGAACAAGTTGCTAACTTGATCAAAGCAGACCCTCGTGAAATCGTGTGGACTTCAGGTGCAACCGAATCTGACAACCTTGCGCTTAAAGGTGTAGCACAATTCTACGCTTCTAAAGGCAAACACATCATTACCTCTAAAATTGAGCATAAAGCCATTTTAGATACCTGTCGTGAGCTTGAATCTGAAGGTTTTGAAATCACCTACTTAGAGCCACAACCACAAACAGGTTTAATTACTCCTGAAATGGTTGAAGCGGCAATTCGTCCAGATACGATTTTAGTATCTTTGATGATGGTGAATAACGAAATTGGCACCATTACCGATGTCGCTGCAATTGGCGAAATCACACGTGCTAAGAAAATCTTCTTCCACGTTGATGCTGCACAGGCCGCTGGTAAAGTTAAAATTGATTTATCTACTTTAAAAGTAGATTTGATGAGCTTCTCTGCACACAAAATCTATGGTCCTAAAGGTATTGGTGCACTTTTCGTTCGCCGCAGCCCTCGTGTTCGCCTAAAAGCGCAAATGCATGGTGGCGGTCACGAACGTGGTATGCGTTCAGGCACACTTGCAACACACCAAATTGTAGGTATGGGCGAAGCGTTTGAGCTTGCAGGTAAAAACTTAGCTTCTGAACAAGCACGTTTACGTGTATTGCGTGACAAGCTTTGGAATGGCTTAAACTCTATGGAACAAGTGTTCCTGAACGGTCACCCAACTCAGAACGTAGCAAACTACTTAAATATCAGCTTCAACTTTGTTGAAGGTGAATCTTTAATGATGTCACTGAAAGATGCTGCGGTATCTTCTGGTTCTGCATGTACATCTGCAACTTTAGAGCCATCTTATGTATTACGTGCTTTAGGTCTTTCAGACGAACTCGCACATAGCTCAATCCGCTTCAGCTTTGGTAAATACACCACTGAAGAAGATATTGATCATGTACTTGAAGTCACTAAAGCTGCTGTTGAAAAGTTACGTGAACTTTCACCACTTTGGGATATGTACAAAGAAGGCATTGACCTTTCTAAAGTGGAATGGACTGAGCACTAATTCATCCCTGAATCTAATGGCTTTGTTAGGAAGCCATTAGATTGATAAAGGTAATTTTACCCCCATATTCATATTAAGGCGGACCCCGAGGTTTGGAGAAGCGACATGGCTTATAGCGATAAAGTAATTGATCATTACGAAAACCCTCGTAATGTTGGCGTTTTAGACAAAAATGCTGAAAACGTTGGTACAGGTATGGTGGGCGCACCTGCATGTGGTGATGTAATGCGTCTACAAATTCAAGTTAACGATGAAGGCGTGATTGAAGAAGCACGTTTCAAAACTTATGGTTGCGGTTCTGCAATTGCATCAAGCTCGTTGGTAACTGAGTGGCTTAAAGGTAAAACTTTAGATGAAGCTCAAGCCATCAAAAACATTGATATTGCCAATGAATTAGCCCTTCCACCAGTAAAAGTACACTGCTCTGTGTTGGCGGAAGATGCAATCAAAGCCGCTGTTGAAGACTATCGCAGCAAAAAAACTAAAGCTTAATTTGCTGGGTTTTGTGAAAAGATAAACGGAGTTTTCATGATCAATTTAACTGAAAATGCTGCAACTCATATCAGCAATTATTTAAAAAATCGCGGTAAGGGTGAAGGTATTCGCGTTGGCGTGAAAACTTCAGGCTGTTCTGGTTTGGCTTATGTGCTCGAATTTGTAGATGAAGTAGATGCACATGACCAAATGTTCGAACAGTTTGGCGTTAAAGTTTTCGTAGATCCTAAAAGTCTAGTGTATCTAGATGGTATGGAAATGGACTACGTTAAAAACGGCTTAAACGAAGGTTTTGAGTTCAACAACCCCAATAAAAAAGGCGAATGTGGCTGTGGTGAATCTTTCACTGTATAACTAGCACCTCCCTCTTTTATGACTTAAAACAGTGTACAATACACTGTTTTAATTGCATTTATGCAGTCAATTTTGCACACTAATTGCGGATTCCATCTCCCATGAATCATTTTGAGTTGTTCAATCTTCCCGTCGCACTCGATATTGATTTCGCTGCTTTAAAAGCTGAATTTTTAAAGCTGCAGCAACAATATCACCCAGACAAAGCTGAAGACAAAGATCAAGCCCTGATTAAATCTAGTGAAATTAATCAAGCCTTTAAACAACTCTCTGCAATTGACAGTCGTGCAGCTTATCTGCTGTCACTGAAAAAACAGGATTATCACTTAGATCAATCTATTCATGATTTTGAATTTTTACAGGATGCTCTAGAAATTCGAGAGCAACTGGATGATGCAAGTGCTGCCGAAGACCTGCAGTCCCTCAAAGTTGAAGTTCAGCAATGGATTGATGGTTTGGTACGTGAGTTTAAAATTGACTATGCCGAAGAAGATTGGGCTGAAGCACGAGACACAGTCCGCAAGTTACGTTTTTTCATTAAAGTCATGGCAGATATAGACAAAGCTGAAGATCGTTTCTTAGATGACGATAGCTTTGATTTAGATGATGATTTTTAATTTAGTGTATTTAAATATTTAACGGGCAAAGGATTTTACATAATGGCGCTCTTGCAAATTGCAGAACCAGGTCAATCAAGTGCACCGCATGAACATCGTATCGCGATTGGTATTGACTTAGGCACCACCCACTCATTGGTTGCCACCATGCTTTCTGGTAAAGCCAAAGTGCTACAGGATGAACAAGGTCGTGTACTACTGCCTTCAATTGTCCATTATGCAGAACAAAGCAGCCAATATGGTAACGATGCTGCGCCGTTTATTACTACAGATCCTAAAAATACCATTGTTTCTGTTAAGCGCTTTATGGGGCGCTCTAAAGCAGACATCAAGTTTCAACACCCCTACACTTTGGTGGGTGAAGACACTCAAATGCCTGCTTTTGAAACAGCACAAGGTCGTAAAACGCCTGTTGAAATTTCCGCAGAACTGCTTAAACAGCTCAAAGACCGTGCTGAAGCAAGCTTGCAGAATCCAATCAATGGCGCAGTAATTACTGTTCCTGCTTATTTTGATGAAGCACAACGTCAAGCTACCCGTGATGCTGCAGAACTCGCAGGCTTAAAAGTTTTACGCTTATTAAACGAACCTACTGCTGCTGCAGTTGCATACGGTTTAGATCAGGAAACCAATTTAGAACAAGACCGTAACTATGTTATTTATGACTTAGGTGGTGGTACTTTCGACGTTTCTATTTTGCGTTTTTCACAAGGTGTCTTTGAAGTTTTAGCCACTGGCGGTCATACTGCTTTAGGCGGTGATGACTTAGATCGCTTAATTGTAAAATGGGCAAAAAAACAGCTTCAACTTGAACACTTAGACGACGCAGAGCATGCGCATTTTATTGTGTCTGCCCGCAAAGCCAAAGAAGCGCTTAGCCAAGCAGAAAGTGTTGAATTAAAACTTTTAGAGCATACCCTACACTTAGACCGTGCAACTTTTGAAAGCATTATTCAGGTTGCATTGGATAAAACCATTAGTGTATGCAAACGTGTTATACGTGATGCCAAACTTGACTTAGATGACATTCAAAACGTGGTTTTGGTTGGCGGCTCAACACGCTCTTATGCTGTACAAAAAGCAGTCCAAGAAGTCTTTAATCAAGAACCATTATGCACCATTAACCCAGATGAAGTGGTTGCAATTGGCGCATCTATTACGGCTAATCAGTTAATTGGCAACAGTAAAGATGGTTCTTTATTATTGGATGTTACCCCACTGTCTTTAGGTTTAGAAACCATGGGCGGTTTGGTCGAGCGTCTTATTTCACGTAATACCGCCATTCCAGTGGCACGTCGTCAAGAATTTACGACCTATCAAGATGGTCAAACAGCAATGTTGATTCATGTGGTTCAAGGTGAACGTGATTTGGTGGAACATTGCCGCAGCTTAGGCCGTTTTGTTTTGCATGGTATTCCACCAATGACTGCTGGTCAGGCACGTATCGAAGTTACTTTCCAAGTCGATGCCGACGGCTTACTCAGTGTGTCTGCCAAAGAAACGACCTCTGGCGTCAGCGCTAATATTGATATCAAACCTTCTTATGGCTTATCTGAAGCAGATACCGAGCGTTTGCTGCTTGATGGCTTTAAATATGCCGAAGAAGATAAACAATTGCGTCATTTGCACGAAACTAAAGTTGAAGCACAACGTGAACTTGAAGCCTTACAACAAGCTTTAAAAGTTGATGCACAATTACTTAACCCTGCTCAGCTTGAAGCATTAAATGCAGCAAAAGCACAATTGGATGCTGAATTGGCAGGACAAGATATTAAAGCCATTGAACATGCCGTTGAACAGCTTAAAATACACAGTGATGCCTTTGCAGCGCTTCGTATGAATCAACATATTGATGCGGCACTCAAAGGTACCAAACTTGACGACTGGTCAAACTCAAACTAATTTAAGGTAAAGATTATGCCACGTATTAAAGTACTTCCACATGCGCAATTCTGCCCAGAAGGTGCTGAGTTTGAAGTCGAACAAAATGCAAATTTATGCGAAAGCCTATTAAAAAATGGCATTAAAATTGAACATGCCTGCGATATGTCTTGTGCATGTACTACCTGCCACGTTGTTGTACGTAAAGGTTTTGATAGCCTAGAAGAAATGGATGATGTAGAAGCTGACTTGCTAGACCGTGCTTGGGGCTTGGAGCCTGACTCTCGTCTGTCTTGCCAAGTTAAAGTTGTGGATGAAGATTTAGAAGTTGAAATTCCAAAATACACGATTAACCATGCTTCTGAAAATCATTAATTCTTTTTCGTTATAAAGAACTCAAAAGGCTGCCTCGGCAGTCTTTTTTATTTTGCGAATAACAAAATGATAACTTGAGTATTGTGCCAATATGCTATTCTCCGAACAAATTTTATACCCAAACTTAAAGGCTGTTGCCCAATTAGATTTAAACAAAATTTTGGAGAGAATAATGAAAAAAGCGCATTTAGCTATAAGCACGGTGTTAAGTTTATGCTTATGTACAGCCTGTAGTAAAAGCGAAAAACCAGACCAGATCGAAACCAACACGACACAAACAGAACAGAAAGTTGAAACAGCCCAACAAGCTCAAAATTTTGATATTAATCAGTTAGCCCAGACCAGTTTCCTTATATTTCACTTCCTGAAGGGTATGCTGAAAATGGCCCATCACTACAGGATTATGAACAGTTTTATTTTGCAATTCAACAAAACTATCACGCGCTTGAAGGAAAACTCTATAAAGTTCCATTATCTAAAACTTCAAACAATATTTCAGAACTCATTTTAATTAAAAGTTTTGAACAAAATATGCAAACCATAGGTGCGTAAAAATTAAATGATACTGAAATTCCTTTTCAGCTAACAGAAAAAATAGCTTACACCGACTCTAATATAGAGCTGAATATTGGCCAAAAAACATATACATACGGGTTTAAAAACAATGCAGAACAAGCTGTAATTGCCCAGCTTAGCCTAAACTCACCTAAAATTGTGGTTATGGAACTCAAACCATTTGAAGCAAAAATGCAAAAAGTGCAACTGAACATGCAACCACAATCGGATGAATTAGCTCAATCTATTGCTGAAACAGGCAAAGCAATTGTGCATATTAATTTTGCTGTAGATAGCGCCAAAATTGAAGCATCTAGCCAAACAGCTATTCATGAAATAGTGAAACTACTGCAACAGGATCCACAATTAAAATTATCTATTGATGGGCATACAGATAATACAGGTCTAGCGCAGCACAATTTAAAACTTTCTGAATCAAGAGCTGAAGCTGTTAAAAATGCGCTCATACAAGCAGATATTCAGGCAGATCGTTTACAGCCACGAGGTTTCGGTGCGTCACAACCCATTGCTGACAACACAACGGATGAAGGCAAAGCCTTGAATAGACGTGTAGAATTAGTGAAAATTCAATAGCTTTCGGAGTTAGTTACTCACAGGCAATAACAATATTTTAACTAAGTGCTAATTTCATTCAACTCAGACTGGATGGAATTAGCCTATGTTAAACGCTTGTTTAATAATTTCCTGATGCAGAACTGCTGTTTTATTTTAGTGCTAATGATATTGTTCTGGTTGGCTCGGTTCTGGTGTGGTTTCAATCACTTCATCTTCAAGATTCAGTTTCACGATGCCTTGAGAGTTGGTCAGATGTTGCTGGGTTTGAATACGCTTGATCATTTTTTCCAGTACCGTAATCAGTTCAGGATACTCAAAGTTTTGCACTTCATCTAAGTTCAGCAATAAATGAAAACCTTTGTATTCGTAGTCAAACCAACGCTGATAATCAGACTTACTGGCGGCATATTTTTCCATCACCTGCCATGTTCTGACTGGCCCCTGAATTCCTTTTAAAAAGATCGGCGCTTTAGGCGCACACAAATAATCATCTTTAATTAATTTATAAGTGTCATCTGATAATAAAATTTCATCCACCTCTGCTGCACTTTGCAAACGTGCAGCTAAGTTGGCATCACGCCCTACAATGGTATAGGCCATACGATGTGCTGCGCCATAATTCCCTACGTGGCAATAACCCGTACTAATGCCCATACGAATATGCAACGGTGGATACCCCATTTTAACCCAGCGCTCGCGCAATAATTTCATTTGCTGACGCATGGCAATTGCCATTTCCACACAAGTTTTTGCGTCTTGTTCTACGCCTTGAGTATTCGGGTCTCCAAAGAAAATTAAAATCGCATCACCCATGAACTTATCTACCGTCGCTTCATATTGCTTGGCAATTTCAGTCATGTGGCTCAAATAATCATTGAGTAAAAATGCTAAATCGTCTGGAATTAAGGTTTCAGAAAGCTCTGTGAAACCCTGAATATCTGAAAAGAAAATCGTCATTTTCTTACGTTTATATTCAATTTTTGCTTCAGATTCCCCTTTCATAATAGATTGCCAAAGCTGCAATGGTGCATAACGGCTTAACTGATTGGCAAACTCCATATAACGGTTCATTTGGCTATAATAATGGTCTTTTTTTGCCATCGTGAAACGAATTCGCTGCGCTTGATATGCACTGCCCATACCAAAATAAAAAATCATGCACAGAAAAGATAAAATGGTCAGTTCGGTACTACTTTGTTCAAAGTACTCATGAAAACCAAAAATAAAAATATTACAAAGATAAAAAACGCTAACAGCAAGTAAAGACGCTAAGGCCACTAAAAAGAAGGAAACTTTAATATAAATTGCAGTGTATAACAGCGCAAACAACGCCACAAAAGTCAGAACCAAGTTTAAATGTACTGCAGAAAGACAGGTAGCTACGACAACAATATCAATAATAAATAATAAGTTACGCTTAGCTTGATGATTTCGTTTGTATTGAATCCAGCGTGAGAGTTTAGGAATAATTAATAAAAGAAAAATAAGAAAAATAGGAAGATAGATTTGGTAATTGGTATCGGCATAGGTGTAGTGGTATACCACCATAATCAGGGATAAACTCGCATACCCGACTAAACGATGCAGGAATTCGAATTGTTTGGGATCTTTTTCCATCCAATTATACATGAACGCCGCAACCTACTCCGATTTAGGATTAAAATGCCACGCTTCCTGCGTGGCACCCGTGTTTAGAATTAATCCATTCTCCAGTCAAAAGGCATATCCCCTTGACCACGTAGCGCAAGCATTAAAGTTTGACGCATGTGCGCTAACACTTCATTGCTATAAGGAACTGCTGGTGTACCCCAAACAGGTTTAGGCCATGCCACGTCATTTTGATAACGCACAACATGATGAAAATGCAATTGTGGAACCATATTACCCAATGCAGCAACATTCATTTTATCGGCACGGAATACACGTGATAACTGGCTAGATAACCAGCTCGATTCACGTAAAAATTGTTCTTGGTCTGCCTGACTTAATTCATATAGTTCTGTAACCCCTGGCACACGTGGAATTAGAATTAACCAAGGGAATTGCATATCATTCATTAAACGACATGTTGACAGAGGAAAGTCGCCTACAAAAAAAGTATCTTGAGCAAGTTGTGGATGCAAACTAAACATATCTTTATAAATGACGCAAATTGTAATGATGGGTAATACTATCACATCCCTATTGAACTGAGTATGATTCCCATCGTGTTTCAGTACAAATAAAACATAATTTAATCACAATATTATCATGAAAAATTTTCATCATAGAATCATGTGCTTCTAGATAAAGTTTTCATAAACCAGTGTTTAAACTTCGTGTTTCAATCGCATATTTTAAACTCAGTTGTGCAAGGTTTTTAACAAGCTGTTCAGCATGTCAGCAATAAACTGAATCCGCTTTTCAGGCTCTTCTAACATCACCATGACTTTTAAACGCTGCCCGCCATCCATACGGAAATAGGTCGGGTGTTTTTGCATCATTTGAATAATGCTGATGGCTTGCACTGGCGTATCTGGTGAAAATTCGATATGACCACCATTGCTGCCAATATCAATTTTAGTGATACCCAACTGTTCTGCTTTTAAACGTAGTTGATGCACTGCAAACAATTGCTTCACTGCTTGTGGTGGAATGCCAAAACGGTCTATTAACTCCATACGAATATGATCGAGTTTGTCTTGGGTATCGGTATTACTAATGCGTTTGTAGAACAATAAGCGTTGATGTACGTCACCCAAATAATCATCAGGAATTAATGCAGGCATGTGCAAGTTAATTTCAGCAGTCAGTAACAACGGCGCATCAAAATTCGGAGTCTTACCTTTTTGAATGGCTTTGGTGGCTTTTTCCAACATTTCCATATACAAGCTATAGCCAATGGCTTGCATTGAACCACTTTGTTGCTCGCCTAATAGCTCTCCTGCACCACGAATTTCTAAATCTTCTGTCGCAAGCATAAAACCTGCACCCAAGGTTGATGCACGTTGAATTGCATCTAGGCGTTTTTCAGCATCGCCCTTTAAGCCCTTGATAGACGGCACAAGTAAATAAGCATAAGCTTGGTGATGCGAGCGCCCAACACGGCCACGTAACTGATGCAGCTGTGCCAATCCAAGTTTGTCGGCACGTTCAATTAAAATGGTGTTGGCATTTGGAACATCAATGCCTGTTTCAATAATGGTTGAGCATACCAAAACATTGTATTCTTTATGATAAAACTGCTGCATGACCTGCTCTAGTTCACGCTCTCGCATCTGCCCATGTGCCACAGCCACACGTGCTTCAGGTACTAGCTCACGAATCGTTTCTGCACTACGCTCAATAGTGTCTACTTCATTGTGCAGGAAGTACACCTGACCACCACGTAATAACTCACGTAAAATTGCTTCTTTTACGGTATCGCCCGTATGTTCCTGCACAAAGGTTTTGACTGCTAAACGGCGAGCGGGTGGCGTCGCAATAATCGACAAATCACGCATGCCACTAAATGCCATATTTAAGGTACGTGGAATAGGTGTCGCAGTAAGCGTCAGCATATCTACATCGGCACGTAGCGCTTTAATACGTTCTTTATCTCGCACACCAAAACGGTGTTCTTCATCGACAATCATTAAGCCCAATTGCTTGAACTGAATATTTTCTTGCAGAATTTTATGCGTGCCAATCACAATATCGACTTTGCCTTCGGCTAAGTCTTCAATGGTTTTTTGATGTGATTTACTTGAACCAAACCGTGATAAGACTTCAATACGTACTGGCCAATCGGCAAAACGGTCTTTAAATGATTCATAGTGCTGTTGTGCCAACAAAGTCGTTGGAACCAGTACAGCCACTTGTTTATTGTTCTGTACTGCTACAAATGCAGCACGCATCGCCACTTCGGTTTTACCAAAACCGACATCACCACACACCAAACGATCCATAGGTTTCGCCAATTGCATGTCGTGCAAGGTCGCTTCAATGGCATTGGCTTGATCTAGGGTTTCTTCATAGGCAAAGCCGCTAGCAAACTGCATATACAAGCTATGATCTAACTCAAAAGCAAAACCAGGTTTAGATTGGCGACGTGCTTGAATATGCAGCAATTCGGCCGCTACATCATGAATTTGCTCCAAAGCTTTGCGCTTGGCTTTATTCCATGCATCTGTGCCCAACTTATGCAAAGGCGCAAGGTCTGGATCACCACCACTATAGCGACTAATCAAGTGCAAATTGGTCACAGGTACATACACTTTGGCAGCATCGGCATAATCGAGCTGCAAAAACTCATGCTCTTGTTCATCGATGCTTAAAGTGATTAAACCTGCATAGCGCCCCACACCATAATCAATATGTACCACAGGTGCACCAATGCTTAATTCGGTCAAACTGCGAATTAAAAACTCTTCAGAAACTTCCTGCTGGCGTTTACGACGGCGTTGTACTACCCGATGCTCATAAAGCTGATTTTCTGAAATAACACTGAGTTTATCTTGAATGACTAAACCACGATCTAATGGTGCATTGGTGATTGCAATGGCTTGTAATGACTGCTGAAAGGCCTCAAAACTGTCGACTTGTGGAATTTCACCCAAAGCGGCTCGTAACGCATCTTTTAAAGTTTCTCGACGGCCTGCACTTTCTGCTACCAATAAGACAGGATGATTAGCAGCATCAATATATTGCTTCACTGCATGAAAGGGTTTTTCTTGTTTTGGATCTACTGCTAAACGTGGTGGTGTTAAGGTATTAAGATTCACTACACCTACTTTTTGCTCAAAAGCTTCGGGAGATGCAATCACTCGTCCAAACTGATTCAACTGTTCTAACAATTGGTGCGGTTGTAGAAATAATTGTTCAGGTGGCAAAATTGGCTGGTCGATGTTATGACGTCGGTCTTCATAACGATACAATACATCTTTCCAAAATTGAGTCAGTCCTTCATCCACAGCCTTATCTGTAATGACAATGCAATGCTTAGGTAAGTACGAAAGCAGTGTATTTTGACCTTCAAGCTGTTCATTAGTGAAAAATAGCGGGAAATAAAACTCTAAACCTGGTGATGCGATACCTTCCAACACATCCTGATACACTGGGTTCTTTTTTGGGTTGGCTGTTGGAAAACTCTCTGCATATCGGTCACGGAAAACTGCACGACCTTCTTTTAACGGAAACTCTTTCGCGGGTAAAACTGTAAAGTTTTTCAGACTTTGCGTGGTACGCTGCGTTTCTGGATCAAAAAACTTTAAGGTTTCAACTTCATCATCAAATAAGTCAATACGAATGGGGGCTTCCTGTCCCGAAGCATAAATATCCATAATACTGCCACGTACGGCAAACTCGCCGTGATCATAGACTGTATCAACCAAATGATAGCCTGCTTGTACCAAACGCTGTTTTTGTTGTTCTAAAGCAAATTTTTGCCCAACACGGATATCAAAATGCTCACCGAGTACCCACGTAGTTGGTGCAACACGCTGCGCCAAAGTCGTTGCAGATACCAGTAACACACCTTGCTGTGGCATATTGGACAAAATTGCCAAACGCTCTGAGACAATGTCTTGATGAGGTGATAGACGGTCATACGGTAAAATTTCCCAATCTGGGAAAATGGTCGGTTTAACCCCATAAAACTCTAATTCACTTTCCAACTGCGCCAAGTGTTGTTGATTCCGCGCCACAATGACAAATAAATGCCGACTCTGCTGACCAATTTCTTTAAACAATAATGCCGCAGCAGAACCTTGTAGATTGCCAATCCAGCGTTTTTCACCCGCTTTAAGTTGCGCTAAGTTGAGTTGAGAAATTTCTTGTTGGAACATGTATATAGCTTTAGGGTCTAAACAACATGGGGCTTATACTAGCACGATGAATTGACGGATTTGCGTAATTTTTATTAATCCTAAAGCTGTATATTTCTCATACTGGCATGCCCTTTTGAGTAAGCTTTTATATCTTTGAGCGACTTTAAAATTGTATTCACTAATTTTGTGCTATGCAGAACTTTACTTTTTATCACGTAAGAACTGTCGATAATAATCATTCAATTTTTTAACAATTACCTTAAATTCAAGCAAATTTTCTTCTGTATTGCCCACCATTTCATTAAACCGCTGCTGTGCAATTTCAAGATCAATTTTTTCATTGATAATCATGGCTGTAGAATACAGCTGTGCTAAATCATCAAACTGCTGCATACGGCGGTTTGACAAATAATTTAATCGTTCTGCCAAAATTTTGTTTAAAACAATCCCTTCTACAATATACCCCTGCTCAGCATCCCATTGTATTTGATGTGCTTCAAGATAAGCCTCTTCTTCTGCTTGCGCTTTATTTTTAAATAAACCTGTCAGCTTATTGAGCATATTGAACCTTCGGATGGGATGAATCTAGCAAAGTGCTGCACAGTTTAAAGGCTACACTGAACTGGATGCAACTGATCGAGTTTTATAGGCGTTCACTGTATTTAGCAAAGAATGACTGTGCTTAGGCTATTTGTAATAGACTTTTATTTTCAACGCTATTATTTCCCACCCTAAAAATGCAAAAAGCATCCTGAAGATGCTTTTCAATCCATTAAAAGTTTTTACAACTTATTTGCCGTAAGTTTTCTGCAAATATTTCACTATTTTTGCTGACTCAAACAAGCGTGTTTGTGTATTTGGATCAATTAAAAATGGGACTTGAATATTATTCCCCATGACCTTTAAAACTTGCTCGCGCTTACCACCCGCCAAAGGTACATATTTACCGGGTTTTAAGCGTAGTTTTGCCAAACCCTGATCTTGCCAACGCTCTTTAGCGACATTATGAAACTTATAAGGTAATTCAAGCTCTGTAAGTACACCTCGTACAATTCGCGTATAAGGACTACTTTCAAAACCCCATAATTCAAGTAATTGCTCAGGTGCAGCACGCTGAGTAATTTTTTGATTCACCCAAACACCACGTGCACCATTCAGCAAAGTACCCGCTAAAGCCAGATAAGGAATTTTTGGGTAATGCGCATATTTTTTCGGTGTTGTGCCTTTGTTACCATAATGTTTGAATAAATGCTGGATGATCTGCTCAGACTCATAAAGTTGATCACCAGTATTTTCATCTATTAAAAATGGAAATTGAGTTTTACCACCCAATTCTTTCACCAAAGGTCGATATTTTGTACCGCCTTTGGGGCATGGATAGACCTCATAATCTAAATTTAATAAGGTCATGACTTCTCGCACACGGCGGCAAAATGGTGAACCCTCAAACTCATATAACTTTAAAGCTTTTTCAGGTTGCTTAGGAAAAGCAGTGCCGTTCACACCACGCCCACCTTCAGTCAGCATAGATGCCAAAGCCTGTATCACTTTAATTTGATGATGCACCATCTTGTTTTCCTTTTTATATGCAAAACTGTCAGTCACTTAATCAAGTGGCTTATAGCTCTACCAGTTTTTCCTTTGCCACAATAATACCGTTGTTATCGGCATAGACGTAATCGCCCGAATTAAAAGTCACTTGTCCAAAATGCAAAGCCACATCAACTTCGCCCACACCTTTACGGTTACTTTTTTGTGGAATTGAAGCTAAAGCATGTACGCCTAGATCAAGTGCTGAAATTGCATCGACATCACGTACACAGCCATAAATGATCACACCATTCCAGTGATTTTTTACTGCAGATTCTGCAATCAAGTCACCCATTAATGCGCAGCGCATAGATGCGCCACCATCTACCACCAACACTTTGTCTGTGCCATCTGTAGCAAGTAACTCTTTCACACGTGAGTTATCTTCAAAACATTTTACTGTGACAACTTGTCCACCAAAGGTTTTTCGTGCACCGTAACTTTTGAAAAATTTACCATCTAAAGATGGAATCACCACTTGAAGGTTGTGGTCTGGATGGTCATCTAATAAGTCACAGGTCACAAATGGTACTGTAGACACGTCTTTCCCCTTTTACTTGGTTTTTTGTATTTGTAAATTATCATAGATTTGGTATTTATGAATTTGTGATTGTGCTGCCTCGACCATAGTATGAGCCACTTGCTTGGCTGTCACTGGCTTATATTGAAAATGCTGCGGGATAAAATGCGATATTTTATGATATAGCTTTTGACCTAGTCCTTCTAAACGGCGCTGTTCGTGGCGCTCCCCCAACAATAAAGATGGGCGCAAAATAGAAACTTTATCTAAATCCAGCATTTCAATATATTGCTCTAATTCGCCTTTAACACGGTTATAAAACAATTTCGAATTGGCATTGGCACCTAAAGCACTGACCAAGAGATAATGCATACCCTTTGCCTGTAGTAATTCTGCGAAATGTGCATTAATGCTGTAATCCACCGCATAAAATGCTTGCTGAGAACCCGCCTTTTTTAAGGTGGTGCCTAAACAACTAAATGCATGGCTATAGCCACTCACGTCTTCATCATTGAGCAACAAAAAATCTTCTAATATCAGACTTTGGACTTTTTCTAAGCTTTCTAATGCTGCACAAGGCTTACGTAAAACCACGGTAATTTTTTCACATTCAGGCAGCAGACTTAGCTGTTTAACCAAGTGCTGCCCAACCAAACCATTTGCACCAATTACAATTGCATTTTGAATAAAATTTGTCATTTTTTAAACAATCTCTGAGGCTTAGCCTTAATCTACCTGTTTCTTTCTGATTTTTCTGCATCTAAAATGTTGTCAAAGCATGTCAAGACTTGACTTAACTGTCTAGTTTCATCAAAATATGGCACTTGTTTACGGGCTGGTGATAATTCTTCTGATGTTGGTTTTCGGAAGTAATTGCAGCCCGCCCAGACCAATCTATTTCAAGGAGTGCACGAGTGGCAAACTCTGCTCAAGCTAGAAAACGTGCTCGTCAAAACGTTAAAGCACGTAAACACAACGCAAGCTTACGTTCTATGGTTCGTACTTATTTAAAACGCACAATCGCTGCTATTGCTGCTGGTGATTACGCGGTTGCTACTGAAGCTTACAAAAAAGCTGTTCCAGTAATTGACCGTATGGCTGATAAAGGCATCATCCATAAGAACAAAGCAGCTCGTCATAAGAGCCGTTTAAACGCTCAAGTTAAAGCTTTAGCTTCTAACTAAGTGTTATCAGCAAAAAAAGCCCGTTAGGGCTTTTTTTGTGCCTGTTATTTGGCGTATCTAATCTTTAACACCCGCTCGCATACAGTAAAAGCTTGCTGCATACCGCCAAGCAATCATAACCTCAAAATAAAAAACACCTCCTGAACAAGCCAAAAGGTGTTTTTAATGCAGATGATTATTTAAGGTCTAGCAACAATTTACTTCAGCATTAGCCTTAAATTTTGTGGACTTAAATACGCTAATTGCAAGCTGTTGTTGGCTTTTAATTGTGTCCATTGCTGGTTAGCTCCGCCCGTACAACCATAACGAATTAAACGTGCACGATTTTCTTTTAAATAGCCATGTTCTAAGTCAAAACATTGGCTACCCTGACGAATCGTCCCCGAAGCCGTGTGCATTTCCCATACTTGGCTGTCTTTAGAAGTACTACAACTTGCCAATGACACCACATTGCCGTTATTGGTTAAACATTGATCCATCTCAGCTTTGCTATGAATACGCCCTAAACCGTCATATATCCATTGTTCAGTTTCATCACCCGTACAGGCACTTGCACCACTGATATAGGCATTTTTCTGACCACTTGCCAATGTTTCAACTTTCAAACAGTTATTTCGGTTTTTCATGAGTGTGGTTTCAGCCACTACATTCTCATTATCTAAACCAAGTTGCGTGACAAAACTGCTTAAAGCCGTTGTTGCTTCTGGTTTTGCTTTTTCTAAGTGAGCACGATAAACATTCATCCAACGGTTTAATCGGTAGATGGCATTTTGCTGCTGCTCATAACGCTGTAACTGTTGCTGTGCAATAGAGCTTAATTCCTGACGGTGAGCTGCATAAGAATTATATAACAGCTGTGCTGCAGGTTTTAAAGCGACAACGGGTTGATTGGCTTGAGCCCCCAACTGTGCCTGAAACTCAGGTAATTCAATTTTTCTCAGTGCATCATAACCGTTCTCACGCCCAATTTTCACTGCAGGTTTTATGCTGTCGGTATATTGTGGAATATTCAGCGTAGATAATAGTTTTTCAGTTTCATTGGCTTTTTTACAGCACAACTGTACTTGTTGCGGCTGCTCATTCAGGGCTAAATTCACGTGTAACTTGTTGGCATTGCCTCGCATACGATTAGGAGACAAAGCCACGTTTTGGTTCCGATTGGCGTATTTAACATCTAACCAACATGCGGAATTTTCCAAACCACGTTGTGCAGCAGGTAAGTTATAGACATTCCCCCAGTTACTACGCGCAGCAGGATATAACACCCCTTGCTGAGTTTCAGGGTCATAGCCACCAATAATTGTAATGACAGGCACACCAAACAAGCGTGGTTTTAAATAATAACCATCAGCACTGTTATACCAAACCTCACTTGAGTTTGGCACTTTAGGATACGCCACTTCCATTTGGCGCGTGTCTTTATTCCACAATTTATAACCACTTGGCGAACTTTGATCCCACACGTGACGTGCGCCAAAATGTGGCTGAATTCGGATATGCGTACTATAACCAGTGTAGTGGGTATAACGGGAAATACTACTATTGGTTGCACCGCCAGACATGGCATCCCAACCATAAGCATATTGTTTTAAGAAGTTTGGAACACCATTTTTTCCATCACCCAAATTTCGAGAATGCCATGCTAAATTTCCGCACATTTTATTACGATAGCTAATATAGCCCCACCCACTGTCGGCATGGTGCGCAGCCCAAAACATGTTCTCGCCTTGAGAGCCAGGATAATGCCCTAAACCATAATGATGCCCAATTTCATGGCTAAACTCATTCCCCACCGAATCATAGAGTGTGAGCATACCATTACCCCCACTTAAGCCATGACTTTGATCACCATTGCTGTATTTACCACGCGCATGGTGAGTAATGACTGTTTGTGTCAGTTGGGGTTGTTGATGGCTCAACATGGAGGCACTGGTCACCCCCCAATTCGCAAGGTTAATGCCCACACTAAAGGTCGATTTTGCAGTATTTTCCCGCATATCACCCGAGTAGACACCACCTTCACCCGCACTTTGCGTATCGTAAATGGTGCCATTTGCCACCATCACCCGATCTAATTGAATATCATCATATTTCGCTACAGTCATTTGTGCGGCAGGAATGGTCTGAAAATAATCGGTACCCGCTTTTTCTGGTTCAAGCAACATATAATGCCCACCAGATTTTGGCGGTGCGGTTAATAAACCAATACGAATATTATTCAGCACCAACTCACCCGGAGCGGCAAAATCAATTTTTTCTGCTGGCAAAGTCCCGCTACGCTGCTTAGAATCCACCAAACGTAATTTCAAACCAGGGCGTATTTCATCCCAGTTTAATTTCGCTGACCATGCACGTTTACTATATAGCACCTCTGCACGACCATCCTGATTGCTCTGATCTGAAGCAGGTAACTGAGCTGGATCAGCTAAAGCAATACGACGTAACAAGCGTTCATTTTGATACACTTCAACTTGCAAAGTATTGATATTCTCCATACCCTGATTTGGCGTGACCAATAGCAATGCTTCTTTTTCTGAGGTCAAACGCGGCATTTTTTTTGCTTCGTTGCCATTCGGATCGACCACATGCCCTTGCGCGAATTGAATCATCGCCTGTAAATCACCTTCTAAATCATTACGCACTTCACGTGATTCAGAATTAGCGTTGTAATCAAAAAAACCGAGTGCAGACTGATTAATCACATCTTGCTTGGGTTCAGGATATGGATTGGCATGATTTGAATTAGTCGCCTCATCCCCACCGCCACCGCCGCCACATGCTGCAAGCATAGATGATAATACACATACACTTAATAGACTAAGCGAAAACCGAGTCACATTTTTCATTAATTTTTTTACCCCAATGTCAATTATCGACTAAAAACACAACAATAAACACATATTATTCAATGGCTTATAAAATCATATTAATAAGGTTATAAAATTTATGCAATCTACTGAAAAATGCAGCATTTAACTCAAAGCAATAAACTTGTTATTTTTTCTTAAAAATTGGCGTAAATAATTTAACAATAGCGCACGTATTGAACCCTGATTTTTGACCGAGTCAACAATCTAAATAAAAAGTGATAAAAGAAAATAAGAGAAAAATTTTTGAATATTTTTAGGTTTTAGACGAACGGTATGAGGAATGTCTAAGGCAATATGAATTCGTATCCACAATAATTCATGGTCTTAACCGTAGTTATTTATGCGTTTTAGATATAAAGAGCGTTTTGTCTAAACTTTTTGCCGAAATTGTGAGATATCTAAAGTATGAATTTGACCACGCCAAATCCATTTTAATTTAGATTCCAAGAACTCATCGCCCTCAAACCATACAAAAAGCCCTTCCATCATGTCAGGCCAATCGCTTTGAGTAACTTCATTTCGTCCAGAAATAACGGCAATAATTGCAGCTAAAATAGTGTCGTGACTCACGGCCAAACTAAGGCCATATTGATTGGTTGGATGCGTGTTATAAATCAGTTCAAGCACATCCACCACGCCATGTATTGGATGCTTCATGCCAGGCAACGCATTATTCACAAAGCTATTAATAAAACCCAAAGCACCTTGCTTCTGAAAATATGGGCCCGCCTGTTTAATGTCCAAGACAAAACTGCCTGGCTCCACCAATAAGCCCTGCTCTACAATTTCAATATGATGGGTATTCGGCTCAAGGGTAATACCATCTGCGCCTTGAATCATCAAAGCTGCGGTATCGACACAACGTTGAATTGGACTTGAAATACAATGCTGAATCACACGGTCTGTATTACCAACCAAGTAACCGCCCCAAGCTTCCGCCAGATCACGCCCTTGCTCAGTCAATTGCAAGTTATAGCCCGCCAAACCCTGACCCACCACAATTTCACGTATAGAATGACGGGTAAATAAAGTTACAGGAGTCTGAGCATCAGGCAATAAATCAATTGCTTTAAGCATACTTGCAGGGAGTAATTCTAATGCCATGATCTAGCCAAAATTTTAACTTGGTTAGCTGACACTATACCATGTTCAGCACTTTGCTCAATCTCACTTCGCCATAAGTCCTAGTGCCTGCAAGGCAATCTGCTTCATCTTGGCATTTTTATAGGCAATAAAGCCGCCGTTAAGCAAGGTATCACGCTGATTATATAAAAATGCACGACCTTGAAAATCGACTAAGCCTCCACCAATTCGCTCCAATAAACATTGTCCTGCACTGGTGTCCCATTCTGAAGTTGGGTGAAAACGCGGATAAATATCGACACGGTCTTCCAAAATCATACAAAATTTGTAGGCACTGCCCGCTTTTAACTCTACATACGCGGTCAACTTTGCCAAAGCCTGTAAATACGCGCTGTACTGTGGCTTGCTTTGGCTGCTATGACTTAGACCTATATTCAAAATCGATGTTGTATGATCATTTGCTTGATACACATACCACTGCTGCGTCAAAATGTGATATTTCAACGGCATGCCTTGTTCTGGGCAAAAGTAAATATTGTGTTCCCCTGGCACTGCCAACACTGCAAAAGTCGTTACCGCACCACGAATTAAACTCAGGTTAATTGTAAATTCAGGGCGCTGGTGTAAAAACTCTTTGGTTCCATCTAAAGGATCGAGCAACCAAAACTCATGCCATGCTTGCCGTTGGCTTTGCTCACCTTCTTCTGACAGCAACGGCAAAGTAGAAATTTCAGCCAAAGCCTGTGTTAAATAATGATTTACCCGATAATCCGCTTGAGTAACAGGTGAATTGTCCTTCTTTTTCTCTACATCAAATGTCGCACCCGAGCAATATTGCTGAAACTCCTGATTAAGAATATCACATGCTTGCACCATCACGGGAAGCAACTGCTCAATCAGTGCATGCTGCGGTTGCGTTGCTTTTATAAACATAGATATCCTTGATCAGTGTCATTTTGACACTTCTTACGCATTACATGAGTTCTATTGTAATAAAATTTATGAGCTATGCGATGTCTAGAACCGTGAATTTATTTAGCGCTTACAACCAATTTGTCTAAGTTCATACTAGCGTATATTTTATACAAATTATTTATCAAAATATAATTTCTTGTTTTCAGTATCTATAAATAAAAAAATGCAAATATCCGATTAATCTTTAAATGGATTGGATAAACTTTTCTTAAACATTGATAAAGCCAACCCACCACTTACCAATAATAAAATTCCCACAATCACCAAATAAGTTTCGCCACCAATAAAACCGAGAATAATTGCAGCAATACCCAAAAGCCCTAAAATCGTAGTAATGGCAATTCCTAAAATAGGCATCACAGTTCCTTTATTTTATTTAATGACTAAAAATTGTGATTATTGTCAGCGATCGCTCTGTCACATTCATTTCACTTTTGATAGTTGATACGTAACATTTGTATGTGATAACCCACATTTACATACAGAACCTATACTAAAAATAATCTCTATAAAGCGTGATGATTTCACTTTGGTAACTTGAAGCTTAAATACTAATTATGACAGCTTTATGCATTTTGCTTGATCGTAAGGATTAATCAGCAGTGTTAGATCAAGTTTATGTGACTTAAATCACAAGCCCATCAAATAAAAAGCCTGATATAGGCATATCAGGCTCTTATTTATGTACACAAATATGTACATATTAAAAAAATATGTACTTTTAAAAACGCTTAATCTTTTTCAAGGAAAGTCAATTCACCTTCATCTGACGTGATTTTAATTTTAACTTTACGGTAACTGCGTTTATCAGGGTTTAAAGCAGATTCTGAAACATGATGAGCAAACTTTTCATCTCCCATTAAATGCGTAAATAGTTTATAACCGATACGCATTTTCTTAATTTTTTTCTTCTTTTTCTCAAATTCATCTAACTGCTTATCTAAATACTTCAAATCTAAATACTGTTGTTCAGCCATAGCTGACTCCCTAATTAAGCTAAGTTTTGCATTCTATTGCTACGCTTATACAGTTTAAAAAATACAGCACTATGTCAAAAAAATAGTTTTTGTGAACGCTACAGTAAGATTTTAAAAAATTGACTGAATCTTAGAATTTCAAATTCAAAACTGCATAAATTTCACACATTCAGCCTAACATAAAACCTCAAATAATCGGACAGTATTTTGTGTTATTCGCCAAGCATGCTTAAATGAGCCTGTTTACTTTACCTATTGGCAATATTTCAGGGTAGCTCAATGCAAAAAAATATCATCATGTTTGACATGGATGGCACACTGTTAGACCTCGCTTATGATGATTTTATCTGGAATGAACAACTGCCTATTCGTTATGCAGAAGTTCATGGCTGTTCTTTAGCACGCAGTAAAGAAATTTTATATGATTTTTATCAGGCACATAGTCACACCCTCGAATGGTACTCATCCAGCTTTTGGACTGCAAAGGTTGGAATTGACATGCTTGCCATGCAACTTGAATACAAAAACCAAGTCACCTTGCGTCCACAGGCAATTGAACTATTAGACTACTTAAAAAATAAGGGCTACCGACTTTGGCTCACAACTAATGCCGACTGCGCAGGCTTAGATTTTAAATTAGCGCATACAGGTTTAGCGCATTATTTTGAAGTTATTGTTAGCTCTGAGAGTATTGGTTACGCCAAAGAACGGATTGAATTTTGGCAAAAGTTACAACAGTTGCATCCTTTTCAAGCCGAAGACTGCTATTTTATAGATGACACTGAAAAAGTGTTAAATGGTGCCAAAAGCTTTGGCATTGGTCACTTATTTAGTATTGCTCAGCCTTCTTCGGCAAAGCCTGCCCGCCAGACTTGTAATTACCCAATGCTGCACCAATTAACAGATTTAATTCCTGTCTTAGAACAATTTGAGGACACTCAAAAATATGCCTAAAACTTCGTCACACGAAGCAATCGAAAGCATCCGAATTGATAAATGGCTATGGGCTGCACGTTTTTTTAAAACCCGCTCTATTGCAAAAGCGGCCATTGAAGGCGGTAAAGTTCATCACAATGGTGAACGCGTTAAAGTTTCTAAAGAAATTCGTGTAGGTACTGAACTGACTATTCAACAAGGCTTTGATAAAAAAACGGTATTGGTCAAAGCGCTGTCAGGAGTACGCGGCCCTGCTCCTATCGCACAACAACTTTATGAAGAAACTGAAGTGAGTATTGCGCGTAGGGAATTGATTGCCACCCAAAGAAAGTTGCATAATCTAGCACGACCTGATCATCGACCAAGTAAAAAAGACCGTCGTGATATCAGCAGATTTAAACAAGAGAATGATCAGCAATTTGACCAGTTTTGGTCATATAATGATGATTAAATAGAGCGTCACAGGCTGTCGTACAGCTCGTGATATAAATAGAATTACAGGACAAATTCTGTCACTATATGCACGTGGAAACGATTTAAGTAAATACATCCACTTAAGTATATTATTTAGTGACATCGTATTGAGGTTGTAAGATGGATGAGAATAAAAGCAAGGCGCTGAATGCCGCTTTAAGCCAAATTGAAAAGCAATTTGGCAAGAACACGGTGATGCGCCTAGGCGACAACACTGTGCAAGCGGTAGAAGCAGTTTCTACAGGCTCATTGACCCTAGACATCGCCTTGGGCATTGGCGGTTTACCTAAAGGCCGTATCATTGAAATTTATGGCCCTGAATCATCAGGTAAAACCACAATGACTCTGCAAGCCATTGCAGAGTGTCAAAAAGCAGGTGGAACCTGTGCCTTTATTGATGCCGAACACGCGCTTGATCCTCAATATGCACGTAAACTTGGTGTAGATATCGACAACTTATTGGTATCTCAGCCTGACAATGGTGAACAAGCCCTTGAAATTGCAGATATGCTAGTACGTTCAGGTGCAATTGACCTGATTGTTGTCGACTCCGTTGCAGCCTTAACCCCTCGTGCCGAAATTGAAGGCGAAATGGGTGACTCACACATGGGCTTACAAGCACGTTTAATGAGTCAGGCCTTACGTAAAATCACGGGTAATGCCAAACGCTCAAACTGTATGGTGATTTTCATTAACCAAATTCGTATGAAAATTGGTGTAATGTTTGGTAGCCCTGAAACAACAACAGGCGGTAACGCACTGAAATTCTATGCTTCTGTTCGTTTAGATATTCGTCGTGTAGGTCAGGTTAAAGAAGGTGACGAAATTATTGGTTCAGAAACCAAAGTTAAAGTCGTTAAAAATAAAATGGCACCTCCATTTAAAGAAGCACTATTCCAAATTCTTTATGGTAAAGGCGTTAACCACTTGGGTGAGTTGGTCGATTTAGCTGTTCAACAAAATATCGTTCAAAAAGCAGGTGCTTGGTATTCTTATCAGGGCGATAAAATTGGTCAAGGTAAAAACAATACCATTCGCCACCTTGAAGAGCATCCTGAGCTTGCAAAAGGTATTGAAGCAATTATTCGTGAACAACTACTGACTACAGGTCAAGCTGCCCCAGTAGAAGATAAAGACGAAGAAGAGTTTGACTTACTTGATGTTTAAGCATGCAGTAAGATGAACACAGACCGATTTAAATAAAACGCTCTACGGGGCGTTTTATTGTATATGGATACCCTTTTGTATGTCTGAGCCCAAATTCCCAAAACTGATTGATTACGCAGCCTTAAAACAACAATTTGGCGAAGATGATGCGCCGACATCGCAAACCGTGCATACGCATCAAGATACAGACACTGCACTACGTTTTACTTCCACTCATGTCCAACCACTGTCTCAAAATAATAGCGATCATAAAGATACAGTAGCTTATGAAGATGAGGGTGCAAGCAACGATCAAACACAACAAACAAAACGTCCTGGACTCACAGGTTCTCGTTTACGCAGTTATGCCTTTGCCGTGCTCACACGCAAAGAATATTCTAAAAATGACTTAATTGAAAAATTAGCACTCTATGCAGACAACCGCGAGGAAGTGATTGCATTAGTCAATGAATTAGCACAAGAAAATTATCAGAGTGATCAGCGTCTTGCAGAAATGCTCTTGGCCAGCCAAAAACGCAAAGGCAAAGGGCCAAATCGCATAAAAATGGCACTTAAAAATAAGAAAGTAGATACAGCTTTAATCTCAGAAGAACTCAAAGAAACCGATTGGGCAGAACAGGCCTATCAACTCAAAGTGAAAAAATTCGGCACAGAAGTCGCAAACGAGCCCAAACTTAAAGCCAAACAAATTCGGTTTTTACAATATCGAGGTTTTGATATGGATGCGATTATGAAAGCAATTCGTAGACAAGAACAAGAGTTTTAAATTGAATAAAGAAGATAAATAATTATATTTTTTAAATCTGGTGGCAACCCTACCAGCAAGACTTCGGCACATCATAGTTCTACTACCGCTGCTACCTTCCGGTCCTGACGGGGTTCGTAGAGTACAATTGCGAAGTAACCGGCAGGGCTACCATTGCAAAACAGAGTATAGAGATTTTTAGCAAACTTGCAAGTGTTGAACAAAATTTCCTGCGTTAAAGCTATCCATTTGATTATTTTAAAAACAACTCAAGCAATTTGGCTTATTTATAACAGCAAAACAAAACCTTTTGCTTTAACAGCATACCATTCAAATTAAATTTACTTGGTTTAGACATCTCAAATTCACAATCAGCACAGATTGATAATAAGTTTGTAAAAGCTTATTGCATTTCCCTGCCCGGACGTTTTAAATGTCAAAATGACAAGATTAACGGATTGTGCCTTTTCATATAGGGAGGCTCAATCCATACAAGATTTAAATGGATATTCAACTATGCTAAAAAAGCATGCACTCTGTGCCCTTGCCCTACTGTGCTCTACATCTGTATTTGCCAATATTCCAATTGAAAGTCACAACCTTAGCCAAAGCAGTGCCAACTATGCCAACAGCCCCGCAATCGGGACAACTAACATGGGAACAGCCAATGTTCCTACCAATGTAAATTGGCAATTAATGCAAAAAAATCAACAATTAGATAATGATATCCGTCAATTACGTGGCAAAATTGAAGAGCAGGAAAATGAAATTTCACAGCTCAAACACGAATTACAGAATCGTTATACGGATTTAGATCAACGCTTAGAATTACTACAGCAAAAAGTCGATCCTGAGTCTGCACCAATGTCTGAGGAGGATAACCAAAAGGATAGCTCTCCCAGCCCCAGTAACAACCAGTTAAACATTCCAGCGCCTCAGTCTGCAAACAATGCGACACCAACGGCACAAGGCTTAAATGCCAATATTGAGCAGGAAAAAGCAGCATATACCATCGCACTAGATGCTTATAAGCAAGGTGGGGCCAAAAAAGCCATTGCACCCATGCAAAATTTCATTAAAAACCATCCAGACAGCGTGTATATCAGTAATGCTTACTTCTGGTTGGCTGAGTTTAATTTAGCAATTGAACCTACCAATTACACGGAAGCTAAAAAGAATTTTGAAATTGTAGCAACTAAATACCCGCAATCTGCAAAAGCTGCCAGTGCTTTATACCGCTTATATAGTATTGCCAAAGATGTTGACCATAAACCTGCTTTAGCAGGCCAATATAGAAGCAAAATTCTCAGTCAATATCCTCAATCTGAAGAAGCAGGCTTCGTAAAATAAACTTAAGCTATTGCAAATTTAAGCCAATAAAAAAAGACATCCGAGGATGTCTTTTAATTTTTTGATGCAATGAGCATTAAACAAATTTATATCTTAACGTACGATACCACGTTCAGACTGTTCCAGAGAATCAATCAAACGCTGTGCTTCTGCCACATTTGGCAAAATATCATCACGAATTTGTTGAATGGCCTGCTCTGTCGTTAATCCAGATTTATAAATCAGTTTAAAGGCTTCTCGAAGACCTTGAATCACATCCTTCGACCAACCTTTACGACGCATGCCTTCCACATTCATTGCAAACGCATGTGCAGGATTACCAGACACCATTACATATGCAGGTACATCTTTAAGAATAAGTGATGCACCACCAATCATGCTGAAAGAATCAATTTTACAGAACTGATGAATACCCGAGTTTCCACCCACAACTACATAATCACCCACATGCACATGGCCTGCCACGCCAACATTATTGGCAAAAATATTGTGATCACCCACCATACAGTCGTGAGCAATATGCGTATTCACCATGAGTAGATTGTGACTACCAATTTTGGTCAGGCTGTTATCTTGTACCGTACCACGATGCAGACTGCAATGTTCACGAATCTTGTTGTGATCACCAATTTCTAACCAAGTTTCCTCGCCCGCATATTTCAAGTCTTGGCAGACTTCGCCTACGCTTGCGAACTGGAAGATTTCATTGTGCTGACCAATACGGGTATAACCCCCAATCACCACATGCGAATGAAGTTTTGTACCCTCACCAATCGTTACATTTGGGCCAACAATACAATATGGTCCAATCGTCACATCTGAAGCAATTACTGCAGATGAGTCAATTATAGCGGTTGGGTGAATGAGTGGGTTATTGCTCATGCTTGCTCTGTTTTCTGATGCGAAACCATAATTTCCGCGGTTGCTGCGACAACGCCATCAACGGTGGCGATACAATTATATTTGTAAATGCCTCGTTTTTGCATAACTAATTCCGATTTTAATACAAGTTGATCGCCTGCAACGACTTGTTTTTTAAATCGAACTTTTTCAGCGCCTGCAAAAAGAAACAGTGAACCTGCGCTTGGTTTCTCATTATTCATGATAAAACCTAGAATACCCGACACTTGTGCCAATGCTTCAACGATTAAAACACCAGGCATGATCGGATAGTTCGGGAAGTGGCCTTGCAAGAATTGTTCGTTAATAGATACATTCTTATAACCCACGATACCGTTATCAGTCACTTCGACAATACGATCGACCAATAAAAATGGATAACGATGGGGTAAATACTCACGAATAGTTTGAATGTGCATTGGCAATTCAGGTTTAGTGAAGGTGCTAGAATTCGACTCAGTCATCATAATTATTTACGCAATTTAAAAGTTGATTCAAGGGACTCAATTTGAGATTGCATATCATCAAGTCTTTTCACCAATTGGGTCAATGGCACATCTGCTAATTGTCTGAGACGCACAACAGTACGTTTCCACTTTTGATTTTCAAACAAGCCAATACCTGAAGAATATTTCCCTGCTTCAGAAATATTATTTGTGACCATTGACATTCCCGTCAAAGTCACATTATCGGCAATATTTAAGTGCCCTGAAATTGCACTTCCACCACCAATGATACAGTTTTTGCCAATCGTCACACTTCCTGCAACGGCAGTCTTTGCCGCAATTGCGGTATGTGCACCAAGTTTGACGTTATGTGCGATTTGCACAAGATTATCAACAATGACGCCATCTTCCAAAATTGTATCGTTTAATGCGCCACGGTCGATGCTGCTGTTCGAGCCAATACGGACATCGTTGCCAATAATGACTGAACCGAGTTGTGCGATACGATGCCATTTTCCCTGATAAGGCGCAAAGCCAAAGCCTTCACTACCAATTACCGTGTTGGCATGAATACGTACCCGATCCCCCAGTTTAGCCTCACCTGTTAAGGTCACGTGAGAATCGATAAAACACTGTTGACCAATTTCAACAAAATCATCAATTTTACAATGCGATTGCACAATCGTATTGTCACCCACAACACAGTTTTCACCAATCACCACATAATGACCAATATAGGCACTATCGGCAATCATGGCAGATGGATGAATTTGTGCAGTGCTTTCAATACCACGTTGAGTATGTTTGCGCTCAAACACATGAGTCAGAATTGCAAAAGCCAAATACGGGTTATCCACCACAATAAAGTTATGATGGTTGTCTAACTCAGCTTGCAGTTGAGCAGTCACAATAAAAGCCCCCGCTTGGGAGCTACGTGCTTGTGCTAAATACTTATCGCCATTTACGAATGTAAGTTGATCTGCTTGAGCACACTCAAGGCTTGCCAAACCTCGCAAACGTAAATCGGCCTGTCCAATGTATTGACCTTGAACTAGAGCAGCAATGTCTTCTAAGCGATAATATTGAGAACTCATTGATTATTTAATTGCGTTAACCTTTTGAATCATTTTATCAGTTAAATCATGCTTCGGGTCATAGGCAAGTGCTGAGTTTTTATTCAAAACCACATCTAAACCATTTTCTTTACGCAATTGTTCAGCAATTTGCTTCAAACGTGTTTCAAAACCATCGTTAATTTTCTGCAATTCTGCCTGAACACGGGTTTGTACAACTTGCTGCAAACCATTAAATTCTTTTAGCTTGGCTTGGAATTGGGTATTCATTTTCTGCTTTTCAGCATCAGATAAATTGTTAGATTGTTGCGCACGCTGCTGCATGGTTTCTAACTCTTTGGCCAATTGCTCAAGTTTAGTGGTTTGCGGTTTAACTGATTGTTGCAATGCCAAATTTTGCTGTTTGAGATAACTGCTGCTTTCAACAACACGTTCCAAGCTCACCACACCATAACCTGCAGCATGCGCCACAGCAGCCATGCTAGACAAACCAAACAATGCCAAACTCAATATTGTTTTTTTCATGTGCTACATCCTGTGTTTAAACGATCCAATTTGGGTCGTACTTAGAAAGTACGACCAATTTCAAATTGGATATTTTTGGTGTCATCGCCTTGTTTATCATTCAATGGATATGCATAGCTAAGTGACAACGGACCAATCATGGTAATCCAAGTAAAGCCTACACCCACGCTATAACGCATCTCACCGAAGTCAAAGTTATAGTTGTCTTTACAATATTTTCTCAAATCAGCTGATGAAGAAATATCACACTGGGTATCAAATACTTGCGCACCTTCGGCAAAAATCACAGGGCGTACCTGACGTGTCCAATCGCCTTTAAATGGTACAGGTAAAGCCAGTTCAGTACCAAATTGTACCAAGGCATTACCACCAACTTCTTCCAAATCATAATTTTCCAATGAATTATGTTCTGCATAGACACTGTCATATTTAGGACCTAAGGTACTGTTGTCATAACCGCGTACAGAACCATAACCACCTGCATAGAAGTTTTTATAGAATGGTAAATCATTACCAAAGCCTAGCTTACCATAACCACGCAAGACAAAATCTTTACCTAATGGAAAGTAGGCTTGGGCATCATAAGTGACTTTTTGGAATTCAACATCACTGCCAGGCAAAGCAATTTCAGCATTGACACGATGCGACATACCATTGGTTGGGAAAATTGGACGGTTTAAAGTATTGTATGACCAACCCAAATTTAAGTTATATGTTAAATATTCTCCAGAAAAACGATCTGGTTTAGACTGCGTTGTACAAGGATCATTACTATCAACACAATAATCTGAGAACCCGATTTCTTTACCACCATTCTCTAATAAATAATCACGAATATAAGTCGAAACCCCATTACCTGTGGTTACCTCAGTCTGGTCAATGATTAAACCTGCACTAATGCTTTGGTTTTCATCAATTGGGTAACCGAAGTTAATGCCACCACCTAAACTGTCTGTCACATAGTTGTTGACGTTATAGGTATCATCTAGTTTAGTTTTGCGGTAGTACATGTTATAGCCGCGACGTACACCATCTATGGTAAAGTATGGGTCGGTCACACTTAAGTTATAATAGTCTTGCGTTTCAGAACGTGATAAATCAATCGAAACTGCATTACCTGTACCCAAGAAGTTAGTTTGACTTAAACCAGCCTGGAATGTCACACCGCCACTTTGAGAGAAACCGACCGCTAAGGTACTGGTACCAGAGTGCTGTTCTTCTACATTTACATTTAAATCAATTTGGTCTGGCACATTTGGAATACGCACAGGCTTAACATCTACGGTTTTAAAGAAACCCGTACGCTCTAAACGCACTTTGGACAAGTCAATTTTTTCATTACTTGCCAATGCACCTTCCATTTGGCGCATTTCACGACGTAAAACTTCATCTGCAGTTTTGCTGTTACCTGCAAAGTTAATACGACGCACAGTTACTTGCTGACCTGGGTTAATGTAGTAGTTTAAATCGACCAGTTTGGTTTCTTTGTCAATTTGCGGAACAATATTGACTTCGGCATAGTAATAGCCTGCATTACCATATTTACGCAGCAATAATTGTTTTACTGCATTCACTTTTTCTTGTGAATAAGTTTCACCGTCTTTGTAAATTTGCAGTGCGGTCAGTTCTTCAGGCTTATATAAAGCATCGCCCAAGAATTTACTCTCACCAAACTTAAATTGCTCACCTTCATCTACAGACACTTCAACAAAGATATGCTTTTTATCTTCGCTCAAGTTCAAACTTGAATTGGTAATATTGAAGTTGATGTAACCTTTATTGAGGTATAGAGCACGTAATGCTTCAAGACTTGCCGCCATTTTTTCGCGTGCATAGCGATCATTACGGGTAACAATTGAACTCCAGCTACTTTCTTTTACCGCAAAAGCCTGCTTAATTTCACTTTCTTTGAAAACTGTATTACCAATGATGTTGATATCCACCACTTTAGCGGCTTTACCTTCAACAAACTCAACGGTTAAATCTACACGGTTATTTGGACGTGCCGTGGTGATGACGCGTACATCTGCATCATAACGGCCTTGCTGCATATATTGCTGCTCAAGCTCAGACTCTAAAGTTTGTAGTGCAGATTTTTTCAGCACTTCACCTTCAGCCACGCCCATTTTCTTTAAACCGTCTTCCAATGCTTCTTTTGGAATCAGTTTATTGCCCTTAAATTCAACTTTAGAAATGATTGGACGTTCAACCACTTTAAATACTAGCGTGTCTGCTTCACGAGTGGCCTGAATATCATCAAACAAACCGGTGGCATACAGTGAGCGAATTGCATTGGCTAAAACGGCCTCATTGACACGATCACCACTATTGACTGGAATCATTCCATAGACATTGGCTGGCGTTAAACGAACAAGACCATCTATTTTTATATCTCGTACAATGAATTCATCTGCTGCATATACTTGTTGTGTTGCCGCCATTGCACTGACGAGTGCCAAGGGCATAAATAAATGTGTGTGCTGCATGCCAGTCTTTTCCAATGTTAAATTTTTCGTATCTACGTTGTTATAAACGCATAATGTCATTAAATAATGCCAGAAGCATCATACTTCCAAGCAGTACCATACCAATTTTTAAACCAACTAATTGTATTTGTTCAGAAACAGGTTTACCACGAATCAGCTCGATAAAATAATAAACTAAATGCCCGCCATCCAACATTGGAATTGGCAATAAATTTAGAATTCCTAAGCTTACGCTCATGAGTGCCATAAAGGAAATGAACGTTTGCCATCCCATTTCTGCACTTTGTCCTGCTACTTTGGCAATGGTAATTGGGCCTGATAAGTTATCTAAACCAATTAGACCACGTACCATTTTGACAGTAGAATTCAGAATCATGCTTGATAGCTGACCTGTTTTATCTACGGCCATCAATAATGCTTCGCTTGGGCTATATTGAATGGTTTGCTTATAGTCCTCTGGAATTACAATTTTTCCAGGATCACTTTGTACACCCAATACACCCGAAACATTACCCATGTTATCGCGTTTACCTTGTGGCATGACTTCCAGTTGCTGTATTTGATTATTGCGGAGCACATCAACTTTCAGTAATTTTTCTGGCGATGCCTGAACCACTTGTACCACATCGTACCAGTCATTCATTTTTACACCATCAATTGCCACAATTTGATCGCCCTCTTTCATGCCTTGACGAATCGCTGCACCATCTTCACTTAATTTGCTGACAATAGCAGGAATTTGTGGACGATAAGGCGTAAAGCCCAGTACATCTAAAGGCGACTGAGATTGATCGTTAATAAAATTTTGAATCGGAAGATTAAAGGTTTTGATTTCACCTGCACGTTCAGCCTGTACCTGAATATTGCCTGTTTCACCCACACGATCAACCAGTGCAAAGTTAAGTTTTTCCCACGTACTTACAGATGTGCCATCAATGGCTGTGATTTTATCGCCTACTTGCATTTGTGCAGCTGCTGCAGGTGTATCTGCCAATACTTTACCCACACGCGTATTCAGTTGCTCTTGAGCAGGTAAAAATAAAACCCAAAACAATAAAATAGCAAAAACTAAGTTAATGAGCGGCCCTGCTGCCACAATCGCAATACGTTTCCACGGATGCTGACGGTTAAAAGCATAAGGTAAATCTTCTTCAGCAACGCTTTCTTCACGCTCATCTAGCATTTTGACATAGCCACCTAAAGGCAATGCTGAAAGCTGATATTGAATACCTGACTTTTTAGAAGTCCATTTTAAAATAGTTGGCCCAAAGCCAATGGAATATACTAAAACTTTGACACCAAGCTTACGTGCAACAAAATAGTGCCCAAATTCATGTATTGCAATTAAAGGGCCAAGCAAAAGAATCGCGGCAACCACAATAAATAAGGCACTCATGCTTTAGCTTCCTTTATTTAATACAAAATGCTGTGCAATCGCACGAGCGTTGTTATCTGCCTGCAAAATCAGCTCAATGCTTTCGGCGGCTGAATTTTGTATCTGATTCAATGTATGCACAACCACTGTCGCAATTTCGGTAAAACGAATCTGTTGCTTTAAAAAAGCATCGACAGCAATTTCATTGGCTGCATTTAAAATAGCAGGAGCCAAACCACCTTCTTGCATGGCTTGACGTGCCAAACTTAAGGCTGGGAAACGTGTAGTATCTGGAGCCTGAAAATCTAGCTGATGATTCACAAACAAATCTAATGGTGGCACATGCGTTTGAATACGCTGCGGCCATGCCAAAGCATGCGCAATTGGCGTACACATATCAGGATTACCCATTTGCGCCAAAGTTGAACCATCCACATATTGAACCATGGAGTGAATAATACTCTGTGGATGCACAACGACTGTAACAAAATGTTCTGAAATTGCAAAAAGATGGCACGCTTCAATTAATTCCAACCCTTTATTCATTAAAGTTGCAGAATCGACTGAAATTTTTTGTCCCATAGACCAGTTTGGATGTTTGCAGGCTTGCGCAGGAGTAACGTGTTGTAATTCTTCTAGGCTATGTTTTAAAAATGGACCACCTGAAGCAGTCAATAAAATTTGCGATACGCCCAATTTAGGCTGTCCGTTGCGTTCCGCTTGTAAATAATGTTCAGGTAAGCACTGAAAAATCGCATTATGTTCAGAGTCTACTGGCAACAACAAAGCACCATGTTCACGAGCTGCCTGCATCATGATATCACCCGACATCACCAATGCTTCTTTATTGGCCAATAATACACGCTTACCTGCTTTAACTGCTGCCAATGTTGGCAATAAGCCTGCAGCACCTACAATAGCTGCCATGACCACATCCACTTCAGGATGTTCAGCAACCGCAATTAGCCCCACTTCATCACTTAAAATTTCAATATTTGAAATTTGATTTTGGCGAAACAGTTGATGCAATTCATCTACTTTGGCGGCAGGTACAACCACAACTTTAGGATGGTACTGTTTGCATATTTGAACCAGTTCTTGAATTCGGCTATGGGCCGTGACTGCAAAAACTGAATACTGCTCAGGATGTTGTTGCAGTACTTTTAGGGTGCTTTGTCCAATTGAACCTGTCACACCCAAGATACAAACAGCTTGTGACATTTATAAATCTACACCAATAAGTTTTAAAACATACATACCCGCAGCAAAAATTGGAGCTGCTGCAAGCAAAGAATCAATACGATCTAATACACCGCCATGACCCGGCAAAACACGTCCAGAGTCTTTAATTCCTGCACGGCGTTTGATCATAGATTCAAATAAATCACCCAATACTGAGCTAAATACTGTAATGACTGAAAGAAGCAGGAATAAGATGTGTTGTGCCAAGGTCAGGTCTAAATACACCACCTCAACCACAATCACGATTAGCATAGCAGTGAACACACCACCATATAAGCCTTCTACGGACTTGTTTGGGCTGACATTCGGTGCAAGTTTTTTCTTGCCCAGTTTACGCCCAACAAAATAAGCACCAGAGTCTGCACCCCATACCAACAGGAATAGGTACATCAACCACCACGGTGAGCTTTCCCAAACTGAAAAAATAGCGGTGACTGCGGCAGAAATTAAAATGAAACCAATAAAGCTTAAGCTCGGGTTATACCATGCGTCATAATCTGGATAAGATTTAACCCAATAAATACTGAGTAACCATGTAAAAATTGAAGCTGCCCAAAGTAATAAGGCAATATCACTAAAATATAGTGCCATCGCTGCCAAAGCGGCAGTCAATACACCAAAGCCCCAAGCCATAGGCTTGAGTACGTAATTTGTTTTTCTTGGCATGAGTTTGAACCACTCATAGCCCGCAACCCCTGCTGCAACAATCATCAGCATAAACATTGGATAATGAGACTGAGTTGCAAACATGCAACTCAATACTACAGCGACCAATACCAATGCGGTAATAATCCGCTCTAACATGTATTAATTCTCAATTTTCTCTTGCTGAATTTGCTCAGAAGTTTTACCAAAACGACGTTCACGACCACCAAATACGGCCAGCGCATCGTCAAATTCTTCTATACAAAATTCAGGCCACAAGGTTTGGGTAAAATACAATTCAGCATACGCAGCTTGCCAAAGTAGAAAGTTGGACAATCTAAAATCGCCGCCTGTACGAATCAGAAGATCTACAGGTGGTAAGTCTGCCAGACTGACGTATTGACCAAACAAATGTGTATCTATCTGTTCAATTTCGATTTTATTTGCCACAACATCTGCTGCAATTTGTTTCGCAGCTTGTGCCATATCCCACATACCACCATAACTAATGGCAATTGTGAGTGTCATGCTATTGAAATTAGCAGTCCTTTGTTCAGCATGCAACATTAACTCGCGCAAATGCGGTGACAAACGTGAACGGTCACCAATAAAACGTAAGGCAATATTGAATTTTTCCATGCGTGGAAGTTGCTCATGAATTGTGGTTTCCAGCAATTGCATGAGTAAATCCACTTCAAACTGTGGACGGTTCCAGTTTTCACTAGAAAAAGCAAAAACGGTTAAAGCTTGAATATGTTTTTTTCTACAGTGTTCAACAATCGGGTCAAGCACATCTTTGCCAGAGCGATGTCCTTCCCCTTTTTGCATTTGATTTTTTTTTGCAAAACGATTGTTGCCATCCATAATGATGGCAACATGTTTTGGCAAAGACAAACAGTCTTCAGATGTGGTCATTGATTAGACCTTCATCAACTCAGCTTCTTTTGCAGCAAGACGCTTATCTACTTCTGCAACGTATTTGTCTGTGATTTTCTGAATGTCATCTGCTGCACGGCGCTCATCATCTTCAGAAATTTCTTTTTCTTTCAATAAAGCTTTGATGTCGCCCAATACATCACGACGGATGTTACGAATCGCGACTTTGGCATTTTCAGCTTCAGAACGTGCAACCTTTTGCATGTCACGACGAGTTTCTTCAGTCAATGCAGCAAGTGGTACACGAATTGCGTCTGCTGTAATTGGGTTTAAACCCAAATCTGACTCACGAATGGCTTTATCAATTGCAGACACCATTGAACGCTCAAATGGCTGAACCAATAAGGTACGTGAATCTTCAACACCAATGTTAGCAACTTGGTTTAATGGCACATCGGAACCGTAGTAAGAAACCATCACACCATTTAAAATAGATGGATGTGCACGACCTGTACGCACTTTGGCAAAACCATGTTCTAAAGACTCTAAAGTCTTGCTCATACGTTCTTCGCTGTCTTTTTTAAGATCGTTAATCATAAGATCTTCCTTACTGTATTCTAAAATTTGAGTCAAAATATAGGGTTAAATTAGTCTGTAGTATAAAGAGCTTTCAGGCTCACGTACATTAGTTCGTAACGTGAGTCCCTTCTTTTTCACCCATAACCACAGAAAGCAACGCACCTGCTTTATTCATATCAAATACTTGTAGCGGCACATTGTGGTCACGGCACAAGCAAATCGCTGTTAAATCCATTACACCTAACTTTTCATCTAAAACTTGGTCAAAAGTTAAAGTGTCGTATTTCACCGCATCTTCGTATTTGCTTGGGTCTTTATTGTAAACGCCATCTACCTTAGTTGCTTTTAAGATTAAGTTGGCTTCAATTTCGATACCACGTAAACATGCTGCGGTATCTGTGGTAAAGAATGGATTACCCGTGCCTGCAACAAATACACACACTTCACCTTGAGTCAGATGACGAATTGCATCTCGGCTTGAGTAAGACTCGACTACAGTGCCAATAGGTAATGCAGACATTAAACGGGTTTTGATGTTACGGCGCACCAAAGCATCACGCATGGCCAAACCATTCATCACGGTTGCCAACATACCCATTTGGTCACCAGTTACACGGCCAACTAAGCCATCTTTTTGTAATTGGCTGCCACGATACAAGTTACCACCACCCACAACAATACCAACTTCCACACCTAGACCAACCAAGTGTGCAATAGCCAAAGACATTTGATCGAGCACTTGCGCATCAATCCCCATGTCTTTATTGCCTGCAAGCGCTTCACCCGATAGTTTCAACAAGATACGTGCATAACGTGGCTTTTTTGAATCTAACATTGTCATTACTCCAATTCTAAATTCTAAACTTTAAATTCTTACAATTCGTCTGATTTACAACTTGAAATCTTAGTCAGAGAAACCCTAAGCAGACTTGACCTGAATCAGTTTGGCAAATAAGTCGTATTCATCGGCATCGGTAATTTCAACTTCAAGCAAATCACCTGCTTTAATTAAATTCTTGTCGATATCTTCTACAAATACGTTGCCATCAATTTCTGGTGCATCGGCATAAGAGCGTGCTACTGCCACTGGAAATTCCTCTTCCAAATCATCAACCAATACCGTCATAGTTTGACCAATACGCTTTTGAAGTTTGGCTGCAGAAATTTCTTGCTGAACCTGCATAAAACGCTCATAGCGTTCTTGTTTAATTTCTTCAGGCACATGATCAGGTAAATCGTTTGCTGCGGCACCTTCAACTGGTGAATAGGTAAAACAACCCACACGGTCTAGTTGCGCTTCTTTGAGCCAATCCAGCAAGATTTGGAAATCTTCTTCTGTTTCACCAGGGAAACCCACCACAAAGGTAGAACGAATAACTAACTCAGGGCATTTTTCACGCCACAGCTTTAAACGCTCTAAAGTGTTTTCGCTGTGTGCAGGACGCTTCATTAGCTTTAACACTTTCGGGCTGGCATGCTGAAACGGAATATCTAAATAAGGCAAAATCTTGCCTTGAGCCATTAAGTCAATCACAGCATCGACATGCGGATATGGATAGACATAGTGCAAACGCACCCAAATGCCCAACTGCCCTAAGGCTTCACACATATCATAGAATTTGGTTTTAACCGGCTGACCATTCCAAAAATCTAATTTGTACTTGGTATCTACACCATAGGCAGAAGTATCTTGAGAAATCACAAGTACTTCTTTTACGCCCGCACGTTTGAGTGCAGCAGCTTCTTCTAAAACTGAACCCACAGGACGTGAAACCAAATCACCACGCATGCTTGGAATAATACAGAAGGTACAACGATGGTTACAGCCTTCAGAAATTTTAAGGTAAGCATAATGCTTAGGCGTCAAACGGATGCCTTGTTCAGGAACCAAATCGAGGAATGGATTATGCTTTGGCGGCTCAGGTACATACTGGTGTACCGCTTCCATAACTTCCTGATACGCTGCCGCGCCTGTGACTTTTAATACATTCGGGTGCATTTGACGAATCTTGTCTTCATCTTTACCCAAACAGCCTGTCACAATCACACGGCCATTGGCATTCATTGCTTCGCCAATCGCGTCTAAGGACTCTTGTACTGCAGATTCAATAAAACCACATGTATTGACAACAACTAAGTCTGCACCATCATAATCAGATGCAACATCGTAACCTTCAGTTTTTAACTGAGTTAAAATTCGTTCGGAATCTACCAATGCCTTAGGACAACCTAAAGAAACAAAACCGACTTTGGGGGATTTCATAGAATCTGCACTCCACTAGAATGCGCGTATTGTATGACTTTTCTTTGCATAAAAATAGAGAAATAGCCGACTCTTTGTATAATGCACCAAAATACAACCATTCAGGCTGAATGATTTATTTATCGCACCATTTTAATGCATTTTTTATTTACAGTGTTTCTGTTATCCGTTATATCTTGAAAATTCAGTCCAGTTGCAGCGCATTTTTTTGAACTTGCGAAGATAAATGCACTAAAAACTTAAAGTTGGCGTGCATTTTGCTTAATTCACCTCAATTCGATCCAAATTTGGAACATGGCTGCTACATGATAATACCCTTGCGCTATTTTAATACAGGAAGTATTCGCTAATGGATCAAACCCAGAGCATTGACTACCGCCTTTTGGTAGACAACTTAAGCACTGCAATTTTATTGGTTGACCGTGACCTGAATATTTTTTATTTAAATTCTTCGTGTGAAGCCTTGTTTGATATCAGTTTGATTCGTGCATCAGGACAACCTGTTTTAAATCTGCTGCACATGCCTAATGATGAGTTTAATACTCAAGAGGCTTTTCTAAACACACTCAAAACGGGTCAACCTTATACACGCCGTGAAGCAACAATTAATGTCAATTTTAAAGATATTCATGTCGATTACACTGCATCACAGCTAAATTCAGGCAAGCCTTATCATCCCTTATTGCTGATTGAATTAAATCCGATTGATCGGATGCTCAAAATTTCCAAAGAAGAGAACTTTATTCAGCAGCATCAGGTGGCACGTCAGCTTATTCGTGGCGTGGCGCATGAAATAAAAAACCCGCTTGCAGGGATTCGTGGTGCAACTCAACTTTTAGCACGCAGCTTAAATGATCCGAAATATGACGAATTTACCGACATTATTATTAGTGAAGTCGATCGTTTAAGAAACTTGGCCGACACGATGCTCGGTTCACGCCAATTACCAAGTTATGAATTGGTCAATGTGCACGAACCGTTGGAACGTGTACGCAGTTTAATTGTCAATCAAACCAAAAATAAAATAAAAATCATTCGTGACTATGACCTTTCCTTACCTGAAGTCATGGCAGACCGTGATCAATTGATTCAAGTCATGCTGAATATTTGTGCCAATGCGGTGCAAGCCATGACTGAAAATGCTGATTTCTTTATCGAGCATCAACCTGAATTGGTTTTAAGAACTCGTATTCAGCGCTTAGTCACCATTAATGGTGTACTGAACCGCTCTACGGTGCGTGTTGATATTGAAGATAACGGTCCTGGTGTACCTGAAGACATTTTAGAGTCTGTATTTTATCCGTTGGTGACTGGACGAGCCAACGGTACAGGGCTTGGCTTGAGCATCGCACAAAATATTATGCATCAACACAACGGAATGATTGAATGCCAATCCATTCCAGGAAAAACAATATTTAGCTTATATTTACCTTGGGAGGCGAGTCATGTCGCGAAATAAAATTTGGGTGATTGATGATGACCGCGCAATGCGTTGGGTACTGGAAAAAACCTTTAGAGAAGAAGGTTTTGAAGTCACTAGTTTTGAAGAGGCTCAATCTGCACTGGATGAACTCAGCCAAGATGCACCCGATGTAATTTTGACCGACATTCGTATGCCTGGGGTGGATGGCCTGACCTTCTTAGCCAAAGTCAAAGCAAATTACCCAGACCTACCTGTCATTATTATGACTGCACACTCCGATTTAGAGTCAGCAGTTTCAAGCTACCAAACTGGTGCATTTGAATACCTGCCTAAGCCTTTCGATATTGATGAAGCTTTGGCATTGGTTAACCGTGCGATTTTACACATCACCAAATTACAACAGCAAGAATCTGCAAAATCTACAGTACAGCCAATTCAATCGACAGAAATTATTGGTGAATCACCTGCTATGCAGGAAGTATTCCGCGCCATTGGACGATTATCACAATCACACATTACCGTGTTGATTAATGGAGAATCTGGTACAGGTAAAGAGCTGGTGGCACATGCACTGCATCGCCACTCCCCACGTAGCAGCAAACCATTTATTGCACTAAATATGGCGGCCATTCCTAAAGATTTGATTGAAACCGAACTATTTGGGCATGAAAAAGGCGCGTTTACGGGTGCCAATACACAACGTCAAGGCCGCTTTGAACAAGCCAACGGTGGCACACTGTTTTTAGATGAAATTGGCGATATGCCTTTTGAAACTCAAACTCGTTTATTGCGAGTCTTGGCTGACGGTGAGTTTTACCGTGTTGGTGGGCATATACCTGTCAAAGTAGATGTGCGTATTGTTGCAGCGACGCATCAGGACTTAGAAAAACTGGTACAGGATGGTCGCTTCCGTGAAGACTTGTATCACCGTCTGAACGTCATTCGTATTCATATTCCTAAACTGGCGCATCGCAGCGAAGATATTCCGATGTTGGCGCAACACTTTCTGGCACGTGCAGGCAAAGAATTGGGTGTGAGTCCAAAAATATTGCGACCTGAAACTGTTGAATATATGCAACAACTGCCTTGGCAAGGTAATGTACGCCAGCTGGAAAATACCTGCCGTTGGCTAACCGTCATGATTACAGGCCGTGAGGTCTATCCTGAAGATTTACCAACTGAACTCAAGCAAATTCCAATTGAAAAATTAGGTGAGCATCCTGCACAGCACTTGGTAGATCGAGTGTCTATGCACCACTGGGATGAATTGTTGGGTCAATGGGCAGTTCAAAAGCTCAAAAATGGTGAAATGAAACTTCTGGATATTGCCATCCCAATGTTTGAACGTACTTTAATTAATGCAGCACTACAACAAACCCGTGGGCGTAAACGCCATGCAGCAGAACTATTGGGTTGGGGACGTAACACTCTAACCCGAAAGCTCAAAGAGTTAGGTATGGACAGTGCAGATGATGAAGTAGAAGAAGAAATTGAGAGCTAAATCAGTTAAGCACAAATAAAAAACTCCATGCTTCATCACAGAGGGAGACTCAATGCCTGAGTTTCCCTTTTTTATAGGCTTAGATGCTTTAAGATCAAGCCAATTAGGCAGCAGTAAAGCCAATGTAACGAGACAAATCCTGCACACCTAAGTCAGTCTTATAAATTAAATATTGCGGGTACTGGCTAGATGTCAATTCCTGCCACATATCCAACTGATCGTCATGTGCATGAATATCATCAACACTACGCAGCATACTCTGTTCAAATACATCTGCCACGAATTCAAAACCCAAGTCCATTGCCACAAATAAAGTATGCTCACAAGGCTGAATATATTGCTCTTCAGCCCAATTAATCACAGCATGCTTACAATGTGGACAAAGCAAATTTTCTGTGGCGGGTGTATTCAATTCAATCAATTGATATGGCATAGCGTGTCGTCACCAAAAATAAAAATAAAATGCGTAAAATACGCTATATCGTTCGCATCATAGCAAGCAATTGCTATATTTTGTGGTATCAGCCACTTATAATCATCAAAAATTTTGTTTAAAAAACATGAGTACTTTAGAAAACGCAATTACATTGGCAGCACAACAGCATGCAGGCCAAATCGATAAAGGCGGTCGGCCTTATATTTTGCATCCATTACGCTTAATGTTGCAATTACAGCACCCTGATCAACAAATTGTGGCAGTGCTACACGATATCCTTGAAGATACCTCCACTACGGCAGAAGACCTGCACAACTTGGGCTTTCAAGCACATATTATTCAAGCGATTCAAGCACTGACTAAACAACCACATGAAACCCGCATCCAAGCCGCACAGCGTACGGCGTGTAATTCACTCGCACGCAGCGTGAAAATATTGGATGTGCAAGACAATATGAATCTTGCGCGTATCTCACATCCAACAACACGAGATTTAGCACGTTTAGAAGAATACAGACAAGTTTTAGATATTCTGCAAAAAGCGCAGCAACAAAGTGCAATTAATAATTGACATCATGCAACGATGCCTCTTTAATTTAAACATTGTTGCACAAATGGAATTTAGTCATGCTCACAGATTTGGATGATTTTTATTGTTTTGCCCAAGTGGTCGAACACGGTGGTTTCAGTGCTGCAGAACGTGCAACGGATATTCCAAAATCCAAACTGAGCCGCAGAGTCCATAATCTGGAAGAACGCTTAGGTGTACGTTTAATTCAACGCAGCTCACGCCATTTTGCGGTGACAGAAATTGGCATGAACGTCTATCGTCATGCACAGGTTATGATGAATGCTGCCCAAGCTGCACATGATCTGGTTGATCACTTAAGTATTCAGCCACGTGGGGTAATTAAAGTCAGCCTTCCGGTTTCAATTGCGCAAAATGAAATTGCCAAAATTCTGCCTGAGTTCTTAAAGACTTATCCTGAAATTAAAGTGCAGCTGATTGTTAGTAACCGCCGTGTGGATATTGTCAATGAAGGCATCGACATTGCCCTTCGTGTTCGCTCAAATTTGGATGATGACCCAAGTTTAGTGATTCGTAAATTTAGCCATATCGAGCAACATTTGTTTGCCAGTCAGGCTTATTTAAATGAATTTGGTGATTTAAAAAAACCTGAAGATTTAAGCCAACATAAAATTTTAAGCATGGCAGATGAACATTTAGACCAATTTATGGTGGTACACGATCAACAGCAGCAACCGAAAAAAGTTAAAGTTAATCCAACTGTCATGGGTTCAGATTTGATGATGTTGGCTCAATTGGCACGACAAAACTGTGGCATTGTTTTACTCCCCGACACCATTGTAGAAGATTATGTAGCTTCTGGAGAGTTGGTGCGTGTATTACCAGACTGGCATGCGCCGCATGGAATTTTCCATGCCGTCTACCCTTCACGTCGTGGCTTGTTACCTGCGGTACGTGTATTTATTGATTATCTGGTCGAAAAGCTCACCATTCGCTAGTAAACAATTTTTACTGTTCATGCAAATAATAAGCAAAAAAAAGCTTATCTAAGGTAGATAAGCTTTGAAAACTACAATCTAAAATAAAAACATAAGAACATAAGAAATATAAAACAAAGAAACTACAGCAAGTATCTGTGGTTATTATTATAGCGATTGTTCATTTTTTAACAAATAGTTTAAAACTAAAGTCTAAGATGTTTTTTCAATAAGTCTTTCGCACTGAATGATACAAAGATTAAATTTCAGGATAATCTCCCGTACCTTCAGGCCATGGTGATAACACTTCAAAACCAGTATCGGTTACTGCCACCATGTGTTCCCACTGTGCAGAAAGTGATTTGTCGGTGGTCACTACCGTCCAGCCATCTTTTAGCTCTTTAACTCGTGCCTTACCTGCATTCACCATTGGTTCAATGGTAAACACCATACCTTTTTTAAGCACCAAGCCTTGCCCAGGTTGCCCATAATGCAACACACTCGGTTGTTCGTGATATACCTGCCCAATACCGTGCCCACAATATTCGCGCACAATACTATAACCTTCGCGATGTGCCACACTCTGAATAGCGAAACCAATATCCCCCAAAGTTGCGCCGGGTTTAACCGCATGAATGCCTGCACGCATTGCCTCATAGGTCGTATCCACCAGTTTTTTAGCTTCTGGCTTCACTTGCCCTACATAGTACATACGACTGGTATCGCCATAAAATCCATCTTTAATGACTGCAACATCAATATTAATAATGTCACCATCTTTTAAAATAGTTTTAGCTGATGGGATGCCATGACAAACTACCTCATTTGGAGAAATACAAGTGGTTTTGGTATAGCCGTGATAGCCCACATTGGCAGGAATGACTTTAAGTGTGTTCACAATATAGTCATTACACAAATCATCTAAATATTCTGTGCTCACCCCAGGTTTGACATGCTCGCCTATCATCGCCAAAACCTGAGCTGCCAAGCGTCCTGAAACGCGTAATTTTTCTATATCTTGCTCGGTTTTTAAACTGACTTTAAGGGCGCGCATAGTGAACTCCTGATCTGAAGTTCAAGATTATAGCCCTTTCACCTTTTAAAATCAGCTTTGTGTGACCTATGGCACGGCTCAACACTGGAACAATGTATAAGAACTGAACACTTAGATAACATTTTAAATAGCCCAATGAAACCTTAAGTGCCGAATACACTCAGCTGTTCAAGTATAATTTTTAACTGATAAATCATAATGATATGAACCACAGACTAACCATTAAACTACATGCATTATGATAACTATTTTTTATACTATTTATAAAATAAATTAGAAAATCATGCTTTGTTCTACTAGAATCGCTTCTTTTGTTTGCTTACTCTCCCATGACCAGTTTACGTACACGGGATATTATTGCCTTAGGTTTTATGACCTTTGCACTATTTATTGGTGCGGGTAATATTATCTTTCCTCCTATTGTTGCTCAGCAGGCCGGCGAACATGTTTGGCTGGCTGCATTCGGTTTTTTAATCACTGCTGTGGGCTTACCTGTGATTACCATCATGGCCTTATCGCGTGTAGAAGGCTCAATTCAAATTTTAAGTTCACCCTTAGGCAAAGCCGCAAGTTTAATTTTAACAATCATCTGTTACTTAGCCGTTGGGCCACTATTTGCAACACCCCGTACCGCAACCGTGTCTTATGAAATTGGTTTTTCAGCCTATTGGGGCGATTCTGCACAGACATTATTCATTTATAGCGCAATTTATTTTGCTTTGGTGATGTTGGTATCACTCTACCCACACAAAATTTTAGACACTGTGGGTTATGTGCTGTCGCCACTTAAAATTTTGGCATTACTTATTTTAGGTATAAGTGCCTTTTTACTCCCAACAGGGCAAATTGCACCAGCAGTAGATCATTATATAAATCGACCTGTGTCTGAAGGCTTTATTAATGGTTATCTCACCATGGATACTTTGGGTGCTCTGGTTTTTGGTATCGTGATTATCAATGCAATCCGCTCACGTGGCGTTACCAATAAAAAACTCATTACACGCTATGCGGTTTGGGCCAGTTTAATTTCAGGTATTGGACTCACGCTTGTTTATATTAGCCTGTTTAAACTGGGGATGGGCAGTCATGAAATTGCAACAAATGCGAGTAATGGTGCGATTATTTTACATGCCTATGTGCAACATGCATTTGGTCCTTTTGGCGCTATTTTTCTTGCGGCTATGATCTTTATTGCCTGTATCGTAACTGCAATTGGCCTCACCTGTGCTTGTGCAGGTTACTTTGAACAGATTACTAAAATTCATTACCGACGCTGGGTCTTTATATTGGTGGGTTTTGCGTTTGTTATATCCAATTTGGGGCTTACCCAGCTCATCGCCATATCTGTGCCCATTTTAAGTGCAATTTACCCACCTGCGATTGTGGTTATTCTACTCAGCTTTTTTTGGAAGTTTTTTCGTATTCCCACACGTGTTATTGCACCAACTGCAGCGGTCGCTTTACTTTTCGGGTTAATTGATGCCATGAAAGCTGCAAATCTAAGCTCTTACTTGCCAAATGAACTCACCAGTCTTCCACTCAGCGAACAAAATCTTGCTTGGCTAATTCCCGCCTTGCTAATATTTTTGCTGGCAACATTTCGTGATCGCTTAAAAAAATAAGAGACTTGATCGCCTTAGAATCATGTTTTACCCAAATATGATGTGAAGGAAGTTCGCAAATAAACAATAATTGTCAGGTTTTACCCAAACAGACATTTATTGTTTTATGGTGCAATTGAGCATGCTGTTTTATGTCAATTGTTGTAGCAAAGTCATGACGTCTAACGGTTAAAATAAATAATTGAATTAGCAAATTTTAAAATAAAAATTTCAAAAATTATGCTTAAATTCAACTTTATACCCTAAGAAAAATTAACGCTAAAGTCGTATAGTCTGCTGCAAAATTAGCTGGCATAAAATATGCAAGTGATTCAAAAAGCACTTTTCATGGGCTGAAAAATATCACCCTTTGTTTCATTTTGTAAATAAATGATATGGAAATCAGGTATTTTTCAACAAAATGACGTTTTCTAAGGAAATATAACCATAAGGGCTTGAAATAGTTCTCATAAAGCAGTACAACATTAAAAGCAATCTGACTAAAACGCTCTGATTTTAGTGATTTATAACAAGGAGGGATGGAGATGTTTTCACATTTCAATACGCAAGTCTTCATTAGCGCTCTGAAGGCTAACCAAAACTTAGTCACATTTTTAAGCACCACTTTTGCATTGATGCTAACCTTATTGCTACAAGGTACAATTCAAGGTAACTTGAAACCAACCTATTTCTTATATGCCTTTTTGGTATGTATTGCCTTTGCAATTTGGACATCAATTGATCAAAAGTTCCGCCAAAGCCAAAACGCCGAAGCTCGTTAATTTTTAGCCCTGCACTGCTAAAAATTAAGCCATCATCTAACATTCTGCGGCAGTTGGATTATTCCACTGCCGCCAACTCTCAAAATAATTCTAAAATTCAATAGCTGCCGATCTAGCCATAAATCTATAATAATCCGTAGATTGCACCAAGCAATAACACGCTTGTTCCTCCAAGTTCCGCACCTATTAACAACAACATTGCCAAACTCATACACCACGCTGGTAGTTGCCACTTTGCAAGCTGATGCGGTTGTTTAAATTGATTCGTGGTATCTTTTAATAGCCCATGCAAGATATAACTTAAAATTGAAAAGCTAAAAAATGCTAAATTCAAGATCACACAAACTAAAATAACAGTGGTATCCCAAATACAAAAATAAGCCAATACCGCTAAAATTAAACTTGCAGGTGCATAGAGCAAACTACTTCGGTGTGCAATATCAACATAATAATGTGCACGTGCTTGAGCTGAATTCCTAATTTGCCAATATTTCCAGACACCTGTCAGCATTCCCACCCATAAAAAAATCCCACTAAAAATAATGGCCAGACGCACTGCCCAAGACAAACCATCCATGTAAGTTACTCTGTTATTTTCATTCTGCTATTTAACTACAGTCACTGCCAACTTATCTGACTTTAGAGTCAGCATAAATATCAAGTTTCTTTTTGGAACTCGTGTAAAGTGAGTTTATTCAAAACTGTGTTAAAGCATTATGAGTACTTTTGAAAATTTAAATATTATTTGTTCAGACGGTTATTCTTTAGCTGCACGATATTACCCAAATCAATACAACCATACCCAACGGTTGCCAGTACTAATTTGCCCTGCAACAGGCATAACCAAAAGCTTCTATCATGCATTTGCTGCATGGTTAAGCGAACACGGTCACGCAGTATTATGCTTTGATTTTCGTGGTATTGGCGACTCTTTGCATCAACCCTTAAAACAATGTGAAGCCAGTATTGTCGATTGGGGACAACTTGATATTCCTGCCGCTGTGAATTCACTATTGCAAAAATCACAGGCTGAACAAGTCATCTTGTTGGGTCACAGCGCTGGTGGACAACTTCTGGGAATTAATCCTGAATACCATAAAGTCGCCAAAGTGGTAGCTGTTTCTGGCTCTACAGGGCACGTAAAAGGTTTAAAGGGACGTACTCGCCTACTCGCACCTGTCATGTTTAATTTAATCTTCCCAATTGCCCGATTAACCCATGGTTATGGCCCAACCAATGCAATTGGCATGGGTGAGAACTTACCTAAAAATGTCGCACAACAATGGGCTCAATTTTGCAGTAAACCTGGCTATGTCATTAACGCAGTCGGTAAAACTGTGCAGCGTGATTTCCACACAGAAATTCAATGCCCAATTACAGCCATTTGGACTACAGATGATGAAATTGCCACTGAAGCCAATGTGCAGGATTTACTGCGCTTGTATCCGAATGCTGCAACTAGCATGATTGAATTAGAACCGCATCGTTTCTCACATAAATCTATTGGACACATGGCAATGTTTAAAAAATCACATCAGAACTTATGGGAAATTATTGCCGATCAGTTGGTGGTTTAAACAGCTACAAATTGATGGATATGCACTGCTGTAGATGCTTGTTCCAGTTTAAGCAACCAAATTTATAATCCTGTTTGGTTGCTTCTTTTTTATGGATGTTGATTATTCTTTAACACAATAACTCACCCCCATGTAGTCGTAATTTTCATTCAGATGACAAAAAAAGCTCCGCCAATTTGGCAGAGCTTTTTATTAATTAGGGATGATGCTGATTAAGGCAAACGAATCATCACAGTTTTAATGCGGTTTGCATCAAGTTCTGTTACTTCAAAGTGCACCCCTTGATAATCCAACTGTGTACCTACCTGCACTTCACCTTGGGTTTTATCTAGAATCAAACCTGCGACACTAATATATCCCGCATCTTCTTCAACTAAATCTAACATACCCAACTCAAGTTCAAGCTGATACAAATCCAGCATGCCTGTTGCTTTCCACTCGTTGTCATTAATTTTAATTAAATCCAACTGTTCATCTGCATCAGGGAACTCACCCGCAATCGCTTCAAACACGTCTAATGGTGAAATGAGGCCTTGAACGTTACCGAACTCATCGCTAACCAACACCAATGAGCCTTTAGAGGTACGTAAAGTATTGATGGCATCAATCACTTTCATTTTTTCAAAAATGTAAATTGGACGCTGACGTTTAATTAAAGCTTTAAGTTCAACTTCATCATCTACAACATCTAACAATTCTTTTGCACGAACAATGCTGATGACTTTATCTAGACTACCCCGACACACTGGAAATAAGCTGTGTGGAACTGACAAAATCTGTTCACGGATTTGTTCAGGCGAATCTTCAATGTCTACCCATGAAATTTGACTGCGTGGCGTCATAATCGAAGCCACAGAACGCTCTGCAAGTGTTAATACACCGCCAATCATGTAGCGCTCTTCATCAGCAAATGCTTCTTGTGCTTCGACATTCATATCTGGGCTGCTGGTTTCCAATCTGCCACCCATCAATTTTAAAATCGAGTCGGCAGTACGATGGCGTAATGGAATTTTTGCTTCATGTTTTGCAACATTGCGCTGACCAAATTGGTTAAACGCTTCAATTGCAATCGCAACACCAATACCTGAATAGATATAGCCTTTTGGAATATGGAAGCCAAAGCCTTCTGCAATTAAGCTGATACCAATTAATAGTAAGAAACTTAAACACAGAATCACTACGGTTGGGTGTCGGTTAACAAAGGCTGTTAAAGGCTTAGATGCAAGTAACATCACCAACATTGCCACGACCATTGCCACCATCATCACATAGATGTTGTCGACCATACCAATTGCGGTAATGACCGAATCCAGTGAGAACACAGCATCTAGAATGACAATTTGAGCCACAACAGCTGTAAAACCTGCGTACACGACATTGGTTGTGACTTTGACTTCAGGCTTGCCTTCCATCTTCTCGTGCAGCTCCCCCACGGCCTTATAGACCAGGAATAGACCACCGCCCAAGAGAATCAGATCTCGCCCAGAGAAGGTTTTATCAAATATGGTAATTAAAGGTTCGGTTAGGGTCACCAACCAAGAGATTGCAAATAGCAATCCTAAACGCATAAACAACGCCAAAGACAAACCGATCACACGGGCTTTATCACGTTGTTCAGGAGGTAATTTTTCTGCAAGAATAGCAATAAAAACTAGGTTATCAATACCCAGTACGATTTCTAAAATAATAAGTGTAATTAAACCAACCCATATTCCCGGATCTAATAAAAACTCCATTAGTTTAAATCTCCGAGAAAGTTAGCAGAAATCGAAATATAAAGTAGACCTGCGCACGGCGACGGATCCATAAAAGTAACCTTTTTAGCAATTGATAGATTAATTATGCACAATCTTGAAGATTTGTAATTATATTTTTGAAAATTTTGAAAAAAACTAAACAAAGCAATCGGTCTTTCTTTTTTATTGTATTTTTCAAACATAAACTAAATATGGAGTGATTAGCACAAAACCATAACATTGAAAAATAAGATAAAAAGTCAAACCCATTTTAGGCAATAAATTTGACGAATGAGTCATTTGAGCAAAATTTACTTTTTATTCAAAACAAATACATTACAAGCTATTGTTATTTAAGTGATATTAATATTTTAAGATTTCGAACCCATATCTTCTGCGTATCATGATCAGATTCACGCAACCTTTTGAATGAAATGCGAAGTGTACAAATGTATTTTTTTGACTAAAATGCTGCCTAATTATGAATATTCATTGTGGCACACACAATGTGATTGCTAGATAACAACAATGAATTGCTAATCCCCGTACTAAAAAAATTCTAGAGGATTAATAAATATGTGGTATGACAGACCTACAAGCTACAACCAAACATTGAACTTTCTGTTCAAACGCCAAAATACAATTAAAAATTTACACTCAAAACAATGCTGAATTCACGCTAATGGCAATCACGATCTTGCATTTACAACGCAAAATTTACGTGAATCTGTTTAAGAATTTTTTATTTATTAGACCTTTATTTTATTAAGTTTAGCTTCACACTAACTTTAAGTAATAAAAACGTCTTGCTAAGCACATGAGTTTTCACATAAAATGTGAAATATCAAAAAATACAATTAAAACAATGCAAGGAATATGCAATGTCCAAGAAATATTCTAAATTTCTGCCTTCAACTGATCATTACGATCTTGAACAATTTCCATATTATTGGGTGACACAAGTGCATGCACAATATGTGCAAAATGTTGATCACGCTTTAAAGAAATATGGTTTAGACAATTCACGTCGCCGTATTTTATTGGCGCTACGTTCTAAACCGCATGCAAGTGTATCTGACTTGTCTGATATGGTGGTATCTAAAATGTCAACCACCACTAAAATTGTTTATCGTCTTAAAGATGAAGGCTTAGTGGAAACTTATTCCTGTGATGATGATGCGCGTATTACTCGTGTTGTACTCACAGAAAAAGGTGACGACATGACCAATAAAATCAATGATTTGACTAGTGTTGTGCTAGAGCAATCCTTTGATGGCTTGACACCACTACAAATTGAAAAAATGATGGAAAGCTTACGTCAAATTTTTAACAACTTAGCTCGCTAAGAAGCTATATCACAAGCCATTGAAATACTGTTAAAGATCGAAAAAGTTGAGTTGGGGACTTACTTTTTCGATCTTTGCTTTTGGAACAAAGGAACATTCAAACTCATCTACAGGAAAGCCTTGTACAAAACTTTGTATATTGGGCGTTTTCAGGCTTAACCATTCATCCAAACGTGCATGTGGAATCACAATAACTGAACGCTTCACAGGGCCAGGCACATGAAAATCTTTCATCATGTCATGGTCAATTGCGTCCATGGTAATCATACTGGCTGAGCGTACAACCTCTTCATTTTCTTGCCCCACATTTAGCCTAGAAATTTCGTATAGTGCTGCTATAAAGAATGCCTGCCCATCTTTACGTCGTACACCCCAGCGCTGAGCCTTACCTTCAATATATTTTGACTCATAAAATTCAGATACTGGAATTACACCAAATTTGCACTTATAGGCAGCTTCGCTAAAACTGGGCTTTTCCAGTATAGTTTCATTACGACAGTTATAAGTTTTTAAAGCAATGCTTTTGTCTTCGGCCCATTTTGGAATCAGGCCAAAATTTACCAAACGCCACTCCAAACCCGTCTCAGACTTAAATAATAAAGGCGCAGTACTGTTCGGATAAACTTCGTCAGGATATTCAAAAGGTATTTCTGGTAAACCTAAAGCAGATAACTGCGTTAGGCTCAAGGGTTTAAAATTGGCACACATATTTAGCTTGTATAAAAAAACAAATTTACTATATCACGCATATTATCGCTTACCCATGCACTCAGCATGTTTAAGCGCAATATGCTTGCAAACAGCCATCTTTAAGCGGGACACGTCATCCAATGTGTTCGAGTAAACCCTTCAAATATCCAGCGACCATTAAAACGACCTAAACCTGAGTTCTTCTCTCCACCAAACGGTGCATTCGCATGATCTGCAACGGTAATACCGTTTATATGCGTCATCCCCACATCGAGCTGCGCAGCAAAATCACTGCCACGCTCTAAATTTGCTGTACATACTGCTGCTGATAACCCGTATTGGGTCTGATTTGCCAATTGCAAAGCATGTGCTTCATTTTCGGCCTGCAAAATTGGTAATATTGGCCCAAAACTTTCATGCTGCACAATCTCAGCCTTGGCATCAACATTTACAAAAATATGTGGTGCCACTAGATTTCCGTTTATGCCACCTTCATAAATTAATTCAGCGCCCTGAGCTTTTGCTTTTTGAATGATTTGCTGATGTTTTTTCACTTGCTCTGAATTAATGATTGGACCAATAAGTGTATTTTTTGCATTAGGATCACCCACCACTAATTGCTGCACACGAGCTAACAACTTATCGATATACACAGCATAAATAGACTCATCGACAATAACCCGATTGGTACTCATGCAAATTTGCCCCTGATGTAAAAATCGACCCATTACCGTAAGTTCCACAGCTAAATCGACATTGGCATCATCTAAAATGACTAAAGGTGCATTGCCACCAAGTTCTAACGCGACACGTTTCAGTGTTTCTCCCCCTACTGCCTTTTGCCCTACACGCTGCCCAACTGCTGTAGAACCAGTAAAGGAAATCATTTTAGGCGTAGCATGCTCAACAAAATAATCACCTATTTCACGGCTAGCTCCAACCACGACATTCAGCACGCCTGCAGGCAAACCTGCCTCTTCAAACAATTTACCCAAGAGTGTTCCACCTGTGACTGGTGTGTCGCTGGCAGGTTTCAACACTACACTATTGGCGCAAGCAATTGCTGTGACCACCGAACGCATAGATAAATGAAAAGGAAAATTCCAAGGGCTAATCACTGCAATAACACCCAAAGGCTTGCGTAAAACAAAACTGCGCACATGAGGATCTTTACTTTCTAATAGTGTGGTCGTCATTTGATCAGGAAATTGTGCAGCTTCTTGAATAACCCCTAGTGCAGCATCCACCTCAATATTGGCTTTTAATCGAGTACTGCCTGACTCATCAATCAGCCACTGAACAATTTCCTCCCGTCGCTGCTGAATGACTTGCTGTAATTTGGTAATGACTTGCTTACGCACTTCGGCAGATTTAATCACCTGTTCATCAAAGGCTTTTTGTGCCGCACTATAGGCACTATCAACATCTACCACACTGGCAAACTGCATCTCAAAAATCACTGTTTGCTGGTATGGATTGCGATTGGTCATGCTCTTGGTTGATGTGCCAGTCGTCCAATGTCCACCAATAAATTGTTGATTCAAACCTTGATATGCTTGCATGGAGTCATCCTTTATATTCGCTACTTTCACTCTAGTCTGCATTCATATTTTTTACTAGTTACAGGTACATCCTGTAACTATTCCGCAGTTATTAGCAGTTGTAAAATTACCAATAACCAGACAACAAAAAAGCCTCCGAAGAGGCTCATTTGTTTGTATTACACAATCAGTGAACATTCATTCCCAAAGGATTAGTCACCTGTATAACCTTTTAATTTTAAACGCGCAGCGTGTAAAAGTGGCTCTGTATAACCAGAAGGTTGCTCACCACCTTTAAAGATTAAGTCAGACGCAGCTTGGAATGCGATGTTGTTCTCAAAGTCGTTAGACATTGGCGTATATAATGGATCATTAGCGTTTTGCTGATCCACAATTTTAGCCATACGTTGCATTACTTCTTCAACTTGCTCACGTGTCACGATACCGTGACGTAACCAGTTGGCAACGTGTTGTGAAGAAATACGTAAAGTTGCACGGTCTTCCATCAAACCAACATCGTTGATGTCTGGAACTTTAGAACAACCTACACCCAAATCTACCCAACGTACAACGTAACCCAAGATACCTTGACAGTTGTTTTCAAGCTCTTTAGTTTTTTCTTCGTCAGACCAGTTAGTGTCTTTTGCCAATGGTGGAGTTAACAAGTCATCTAAAGATAAAGGCTCAGTTGCCAATAATTCTTGTTGACGGTCTGCTACGTTCACTTGGTGATAGTGAATAGCATGAATCACAGCACCTGTAGGTGATGGAACCCATGCACAGCTTGCACCCGCTTCAGGATGTTCAGTTTTGGTTTTGTACATGTCTAAAAGCATGTCTGGTTTTGGCCACATGCCTTTACCAATTTGTGCTTTACCACGTAAACCTGCTTTCAAACCGATCATCACGTTACGGTTTTCATACGCTGGGAACCAAATTTGACCTTTTACTTCGCCTTTACGAACGAATGGACCTGCTTCCATGAAGGTATGGATTTCGTCACCTGTACGGTCCATGAAACCCGTGTTAATGAAGATAGTACGGTCTTTAGCTTGAGCAATACAGTTTTTCAAGTTTACAGAAGTACGACGTTCTTCATCCATGATACCGATTTTTAAAGTCTTCGCAGGCAAGCCAAGTACTTGTTCAGCACGTTCAAACAATTCAACTGCAAATGCAACTTCATCTGGACCATGCATTTTTGGCTTCACGATGTACATAGAACCTTGACGTGAGTTCTTGATCGTGTTTTCACCGCGAATGTCAGCAAAAGTCAATAATGGAGTGATCAATGCATCCATGATCCCTTCATAGATTTCTTGACCATCAACCAAAATTGCAGGGTTAGTCATTAAGTGACCTACGTTACGTAGTAACATTAATGAACGACCATGAACTTTAGTTTCACCGCCTTCTAGGTTTTTGAAAGTACGGTCAGCGTTCAATGTACGAGTCATGGTTTTGCCATTTTTCTCGATTGACTCTGATAATGTACCTTTCATTAGACCTAACCAGTTACGGTAGCCTTCAACTTTTTCTTCAGCATCTACAGCTGCAATTGAGTCTTCTAAGTCTTGAATTGTCGTTACAGCAGCTTCTAGAACAACATCTTTTACACCAGCTGCATCTGTTTGGCCAATTGGACTAGTTGCATCAATTTGAACTACAACGTGTAGACCATTATTTTTGAATACGATTTCTGTTGGAGCAGCAGCTTCGCCATTATAACCAACAAATAATGCTTCATTTGCAAGTGTTGTTGTAGAACCATCTTTAAGGCTTACTACAAGTTTGTTTGCATCTACAGCATATTTAGTCGCATCGGCATGTGAGCCTTGCGCCAATGGGAAAGTTTCATTTAAGAAGTTTTTCGCAAATGCAATTACTTTTTCACCACGAACTGGGTTATAGCCTTTACCTTTTTCTGCGCCATTATCTTCAGAAATAACGTCAAAACCGTAAAGTGCGTCGTATAACGAACCCCAACGTGCGTTTGCTGCGTTCAAGCAGTAACGTGCGTTACGTACAGGTACTACGAGTTGTGGACCAGCCAATAATGAGATTTCTTCATCAACATTTTCGGTGGTAATTTGAAAATCTTCTACTTCTGGTAATAAGTAGCCAATTTCAGTCAAGAAAGCTTTGTAAGCTTCTAATTCAAATGTATTATTGCGGTGCCATTCATCAATTTTAGCCTGAAGCTCGTCACGCTTTGCAAGTAACGCTTTGTTCTTAGGGCTAAGATCGACAACGACTTGTTCAAAGTTTTTCCAGTATGCATTACTGTCTAAACCAGAACCTGGTAGTGCTTCATTTTCGATGAAATCGTAAAGTTCTTTAGCAATCGCTAACTTGCCTTTTTGAATACGTGCAGTCATTGTCTTTCCTGATATTGCTACTTTTTATACAAGAGATTCTAGTATACTGATTTATATTTAGCTGAATAGTATTATCACATTTCAAAATAACGATCATTTATTACAAGATGAGTGACAATAAACACCTGAAATTCTGATCTGAAACATGACATTATTATTCATATAAATACACTTTCACAGTGTATAAAGTTTTTGAAATGTCGAAATTAGACTTAAGTTCAGATTTTGTTGTAAAAACCATCGACAGTCCTGTTTCAACACCACAAGATTAAGCCATGTTTATGACAAAATGTCGATAAAACCAGCAGTCACTGAATTTCTAACATAAAAAAGCGCCTAATTCTAGGCGCTTTAAAATCAACTCATTTGCTGTTCGGCTTCTGTTGCCTGTATTTGGCGGTGTTCTGCATTTAAATAGTCATCGGATTGCATTTCCAATAAACGTGAACGCGTGCGTTCAATTTCAAATGCTAACTTTTCGCCCTGATAAATTTCGATAATTGAATCTTCTGAGGTCAATAACAGTTTTACCCCACGGTCATAGAATTCATCAACCAAGTAAATAAAACGACGTGTGCCTTCAGACAAGAAATCAGTCAAATGCGGTACATTGCTGACCAATACTGTATTATAGATATTGGCAATTTCAATAAAGTCTGCAGGACTACGTGGCTTAAAGCACAGTTCAGAAAACTCACACCACAACACATCTTCAGTATGTGCAATGGTTTCTACAGTACGCTGATTAATAATAATCGGTTCAGATGAATGCTGCTGGGTATTGGTCAATGCACTGAAACGCTGCGCCATCCAGTTTTGGTTATCATGGCTGAGTGGCGATTTAAACAACTGAGCTTGTTTTAATACACGTAAACGATAATCTACCCCAGCATCGACATTGAGTACCTGACAATGCTTTTTCACCATTTCAATGGTTGGAATAAAACGGTCACGGTGGATGCCATTTTTATACAAACCATCTGGAGCAATATTTGAAGTTGCGACCAAAGTAATCCCACGATGGAACAGTTTCTGGAATAAATCACTCAAAATCATCGCATCGGTGACGTTTGAAACGAAAAACTCATCAAAACAAATCACCACTGCATCTTTATAAATTTGATCTGCAACAGAGTCTAAGGGATTACGCTGCCCTGAAAGTTTGTTGAGTTCACGATGCACATATTGCATAAAATGGTGAAAGTGCATGCGGGTTTTGCGACGAAACGGAACTGAATCATAGAACTGATCCATCAACCATGTTTTACCACGACCTACACCGCCCCACATATAAACACCTTGTGGCGCAGTCTGACGACGAAAACGTCGAAATGCTTTTTTTGAAGCTTTATAGCGTTGAATTAATTCCTGCCACACACGGTCAAGTTCGTGTACAGCCTGCGCCTGTGCATCATCTGGCATGAACTGCCCAGATGCAATCGCTTGCGCATAACGCTCTGCAGGTGACAGTGGATTAAAGGCTGTATTGTGTGGTGAATTAAAATCAGACATATTCATGGATACTTGTTTGGGCAAATAGATTATAACGAAGATCGAATCACGAGATATAACACTTTGGCATAGGTTTGCTGAATACTTCAGCTAAACACAGGCTATTTGGTATATTGGCGTGGGCTTTGCCCAAACCAGCGCTTAAAGGCATGGTTAAATGCCGCAGGCTCCGAATAACCCAACAGTTCTGCAATCACTTCAATTGAATACTCCTGATATTCAATTAAACGCAGTGCTTTATCTTTGATTAAATCTTCACGAATTTGTTTGTAACTGGTGTTCAATTGTTGCAGTTGATGCCTTAACGTCCGCTCTGGAATTTGTAAGGCCTGTGCTGTTTCTGCCATGCTAGGCATACTGCCCTGTTGCAGCTCTAAATAATCTTTAACACGTTGCACCACTGAAGGCGTATTGTCTTCTAATTTTAAGCGGTCTAGCTCTACAATACATTTAGCTTCGTAGCTACTAAACGTTACTGCATCTGCAGATGGAATACGTGCATTCAACACTACATCATCAAACCAAAATGCGGCTTGAGGCTGATTAAAGACAATGTCTTGACCATAATAATCATAAAAGGTTTGCAACACTTCACTTTGCTGCGGCTGTGCAAAGGGTAATTCTATGCGAATACGTGGTGCGCTCAAGCCCATCATTTTATAAAGGTCTTGAATAAACTTAAATGTGCCTGAAATTTCACATTGTGCGCGTAGTATCCCTAAACTGCTGTGCAGATCATTCGGTTGATAGCACAGTGCAATCTGTTGTGTTTGATGCTGCAAACTCAACTGACCGCTCAAATGAGTCAAACCCTGATATTGAATACCCTTTTCTAATGCTGTTGCAATATTAGGACTGGTCACCAATAACATCAGCAAAGGACCATAACCTGCCAAGGCATAATGCTGTCCAATAAACAGCCCCATTTCAGGTTCAACATCCGCACCAATGACTTTTAAAATATCCCATTCCAGACTTGGATGAATCACCGAACTGGTGTCCAATGCGTCTGCACGCAAGCCGATACTTTGCAATTTTGCATCGACATCAACGCCTGCTTTACGCATGCCTTGTATTAAATACATCAAGCCAAGTATAGATCTTTTCATAAAATGAACAGTGCGAAATAGAATATCCTTTTTACCTGATTCACCCACAGATAGAAATTGCCGAAAATATCAATTTTCATGTCAGCACGATCATGTTGTCAGGCATCGGGTTATTCTATCCTGAGTCAAACAAAATAAATATAAGGATGTCTTCATGCAGGATGCAGTAGCTCATTATCAAGTCGCAATTATTGGTGCAGGCTTTGGTGGCTTAGCCATGGCGATTCGTCTATTACAACGCAATATTCAAAATTTTGTGATTTTAGAAAAATCCAATGAAGTGGGCGGAACTTGGCGTGAAAACCAATACCCTGGTGCTGCTTGTGATGTGCAATCGCATCTATATTCATTGTCTTTTGCACCAAAAACCGACTGGAGCAAACGCTACGCAGAAGCACCAGAAATTTTTCAATATATTCAGGATGTGGTGCAACAGTTTAATTTACGTGACTATTGTCAATTCAATAGCGAAGTGGTGCATACCGAATATCAGGAAAAAGACTGTGTGTGGCACATTGCTTTAAAAGATGGCAAACAATTAAGTTGCCAATATTTAATTTTGGCCTCTGGCCCGCTGCATGTTCCGCAAATTCCTAAAATTAAAGGCATTGAAAAATTTAAGGGCAAAGTTTTTCATTCTTCGCAATGGGATCATCAATACGACTTAAACGGCAAAGTGGTTGCCTCTATTGGCACAGGCGGTAGCGCCATTCAATATATTCCCGAAATTGCACCAACAGTCAAACAATTGTATGTAATGCAGCGGACAGCAGCTTGGGTTATTCCAAGGGATGAACGTAAATATTTAGCTTTAGAGAAAAAAATCTTTCAGCGACTGGACTGGTTTAGAAAGCTGCATCGTGCTCGTTTATATTGGTCAAATGAATCACGTGCAATTCCAATCATGCAACCCAGTGTGATGAAATACACTCAGAAGCTAGCAGAAGCGTATATCCGTTTTCAGGTCAAAGACAAACAATTGGCAGAAAAGCTCATCCCTGATTATATTATGGGATGCAAACGCATTTTAGTTTCCAACAAATACTTTCCGACCTTTAATCGCAAAAATGTTGAGCTAGTCACTGATGCCATTCAAGAACTGACTGAGGACAGCATCATTACAGCAGATGGTCAAACGCGTAAAATTGATTGTTTGATTTATGGCACAGGTTTTATTACCGACCCACGTATTTATTTACAGCCATTTAGTTGTATTGGCGAGCAAGGCATTGATCTTAAACAAGCTTGGAAAGATGGCGCAGAAAGCTATTACGGTATTAGCCACAAAGGGTTTCCGAACTTGTTCCAGTTACTTGGGCCAAATACAGTGTTAGCACATAACTCAGTTATTTTTATGATTGAAGCGCAAGTCGATTATATTTTGCAAATGATGGATTTGGTGGATCAATCGCATGCACAGGCGATTGTAGTTAAAGATCAAGTGCAAGATCAATTCAATCAAAAAGTTGAAGCAATGCTAAACAACACTGTTTGGCAGTCAGGCTGTGTGAGTTGGTATCAACAAGATGGTGGCAAAAACTTTGCGCTTTGGCCAACTTATACTTGGAAATACTGGCTTCAAACCAAGTCACTGCATCCTAGTGATTTTAGATTAATCAGTAAAGCAGCATAAAGTTCCGATTTGTCATTTGAATAGGCATAATCAACAGGTGTTCAATCCACCTTCTCACCTGTTGATGTCATGCAATCTCTTTGGCTGATTTTCCAATTATTATTTTGTTTATTTTTAGGCTTTATACTCGCTAAACGCTTGCCCGTTATCATTGAAAAAATTGCATTCCAATTACTGCCATATTTTAGCTATATCTTACTCATTGCGATTGCATTTGAATTTGCACAGACATTTAGCACACTACAGCAACCCGTGCAGATTCTATCTACAGCTATGCAAATTGCATTTGCCACCTCAATGGGTGCATTTCTATGCTGTTATCTTTTATTTAAAGGTATTGGAATACAAACCACACACGGTAAAGTGTCACTGCATTTATTACGCAAATCCTGCCTGAACATCAGTTATGCATTTCTAGCGTTATTTGCTGGTTATGCACTGCATCAAATTACAGATAGCTTGAATTTTCAAGCACAGATACAAACGTGGTACTTACTGTTATTTTTTATGTGGATGATTGGACTCGATCTTGCCTATTCACCATTGGATCGCGCTTGGTTGAATTGGAAAATATTGTTGGTTCCTGCTGGATGCATCATGGGTTCTGTCGCTGGCGTGTTACTTTGTGCACTATGGCTACCCATCCAGCTCAAAGATTTACTGATGTTGTCACAAGGTTATGGCTTTTATTCTATGAGTGGCATTGTCGTATCTGAACTACGTACACCTGAGTTGGGTAGCATTGCGTTAATGAATGACTTATTCAGAGAGATTTTTGCAATATTGTTGATGTATGCACTTGGCTGGCGTTATCCACGTGCTGCAATTTCAGCTGCAGGTGCAACAGCAATGGATGTGACTTTACCCATGGTCAAACAAGCCTGTGGTAATGATTTTATTCCACATGCAATGGTCAGTGGATTTGTATTGTCAGTCCTTGCCCCCATTGCTGTAAGTATATTGGCTGCTATTTAAAAGTAGAATCCACAATTGTCCTCTCTCCCTTTGGGAGAGAGTTAGAGAGGGCTTATCTTTCTTTTAGAGAGTCTGAGATTGGAAAATTAAAGCGTCGCTAAAATATCTTTCAAACTTTGACGAGGATTCTCAGATTTAGTAATCGGACGACCAATCACCAAATGCGTCGAACCATCCAGCATAGCTTGTTTGGGTGTGACAATACGTTTTTGATCATCAGCGTTAGCACCTTCTGGGCGGATACCTGGCGTCACCAAGGCAAAATCTTGTCCCAAAGTTTCACGCAACATTTTTGCTTCTTGCGCAGAACATACCACCCCATCTAAACCACTATCTTTTGTGAGTTTAGCCAATCGCTGCACTTGCTCAAATGGCTCAATATCTAGACCCAAGTCTTTTAAATCTTCACGCCCCATAGACGTCAATACAGTTACCGCAATCAGTTGTGTTTGGTAATTCCCTGCTTTTAAACGCTCCACGCAGGTTTCCATCATTTTTCGGCCACCAGAGGCGTGCACATTAACCATCCACACACCTAAATCTGCCGCAGCACAGACCGCTTGCGCAGTTGTGTTTGGAATATCATGAAATTTTAAATCCAAAAACACTTCAAACCCTTGCGCATGCAAGGCTTTAACTACACTTGGACCTTCATGGGTAAATAACTCTTTACCAACTTTTACTCGACATAATGCAGGATCTAACTGTTCTGCAATGGTTAAGGCGTCATATTGGCTTTTAGCATCGAGGGCAACAATGATACTCAAGAGAATTACCTATGAATTAGACAAATAATGCTTATTATAAAGTGATTCGCATGAGGCAGATAGTCAAAAGACAGCTCAAATCTGATCATAAGCGGAATAGATGACTATAAAAATATAAGCATAAAAAAACACCCCAAAGTAAACCTTGGGGTGTTGCTTTTAAATTAACTTAATTTGCTAATTTAAAGGGCATTAGAAGAACGGTCTTCTGTATGCACATCTAATACTGTTTTTTCATGGCGCGTATGTGCAGCAGCTTCAGCAGCAGCCAGTTGAGCCGCATGAATTTGCTCTTTACGCAGATGTTCGATGTCTTTACGTAGTCGCTTAATTTCCCAACTATTTTGGAATACACGGAAAACTTGCACACCCAACAACAGTCCCAACACTAAACCAAGTGCTAACGTGATTAGTAATAATAAGCCCAAACGCATAGCAGGTACTTGGGTAAACAATAGATCAACCGAAAGTTCAGTGCCGTTTTGCAAAACCAGTGCCAGAGAATATCCAAATAGAATAACTAAAATAGCGACGAGAACGTAACGCATAAACACCCCTAGGAATTTTATTTATTTGCCGATTCGTTTACTGCATCACGTAGTGCTTTACCCGGCTTAAAGTGCGGTACAGCTTTAGCCGCAACTTCTACAGACTTACCTGTTTTTGGGTTACGACCTACACGTGGTTCACGGTGATGCAATGCAAAACTACCAAATCCACGAATTTCAATTCGGTTATCTGCCGATAATGATGCAATCATTTGATCTATCATTATCTTAACAGCTTCTTCCACTAATGGCTCAGCCAGATGTGGATTTTTCAAAGCAATTCGTTCTATCAAGTCAGACTTATTAAGTGCTTCAATAGTCATCTGTGACCTCTTTAATTATCAAGCTACTTTTACCTAAAACTGATAATAACCTGTTTAAATACAAAACGGTAGCGTAATAATTGAATACTACGCTACCGTTTACAGTATTTGTGTAAAAAGTATTAGTTAATTTACATTAACAATACAGTTTACCCGCAACTTAGTTGCCCATTTGAGCTTTGATCAAATCACCAATAGTCTTAGGACCATTGTCTTGACCGCTAGCTGCTGTTTTCAAGTTAGCAACTGCTTCTTTCTCTTCAGCTTCGTCTTTCGCTTTGATAGACAAGTTGATAGAGCGAGATTTACGATCTACGTTGATGATTTTCGCTTCAACTTCTTGACCAACTTCTAAGAACTTAGTTGCATCTTCAACGCGATCACGGTTGATTTCAGATGCTTTAAGAGTTGCTTCAACTTCGTCAGCTAACTTAACAGTTGCGCCACGAGCGTCAACAGCAGTTACTGTACCTTTAACCAAAGCACCACGTTCGTTAGCAGCTAAGAAATCGTTGAATGGATCACTGTTCAATTGCTTGATACCAAGGCTGATACGGTTGCCTTCAGCGTCTACAGAAAGGATAACTGCTTCAACAGTGTCACCTTTCTTGTAACGACGGATAGCTTCTTCGCCTTGCTCGTTCCAAGAAATGTCAGACAAGTGAACTAGACCATCGATACCGCCTGGTAAACCGATGAAGATACCGAAGTCAGTGATTGACTTGATAGTACCTGAAACTTTTTCACCTTTGTCGTGGTTCTTAGCAAACTCTTCCCATGGGTTAGCACGAGTTTGTTTGATACCAAGAGAAATACGACGACGCTCTTCGTCAACTTCAAGAACCATAACATCAACTTCATCACCAATCTGAACAACTTTAGATGGGTGGATGTTTTTGTTTGTGTGGTCCATTTCTGAAACGTGAACTAAACCTTCAACGCCTTCAGCGATTTCTGCGAAACAGCCGTAGTCAGTTAAGTTAGTTACGCGAGCTTTAACGATAGAACCTTTAGGATAACGGCTCATGATCGCTAACCATGGATCTTCGCCTAATTGCTTAAGACCTAAAGATACGCGGTTACGCTCTTTGTCAAATTTAAGTACTTTAACAGTAACTTCTTGACCCACTTCAACCACTTCTGATGGATGCTTGATACGTTTCCAAGCCATGTCAGTGATGTGAAGAAGACCATCAATACCACCAAGGTCAACGAATGCACCGTAGTCAGTAAGGTTCTTGATTGTACCAGTAACAGTTTGACCTTCTTCAAGCTGAGCAAGAAGTGCTTCACGGTCAGCTGAAGATTCAGCTTCCATCACTGCACGACGAGATACAACAACGTTGTTACGTTTAGCATCAAGTTTGATAACTTTGAACTCTAACTCTTTGCCTTCAAGGTGAGTTGTGTCACGGATAGGACGAGTGTCTACCAAAGAACCTGGTAAGAACGCACGAACTGGACCGATGTCTACAGTGAAACCGCCTTTAACTTTACCAGAGATAACACCAGTAACGATTTCGCCGTCTTCAAAGATTTTTTCAAGTTTAGTCCAAGTTTCAGCACGTTTCGCTTTTTCACGTGATAAAACAGTTTGGCCCATACCGTTGTCAAGTGCTTCAACAACAACATCAACGGTGTCACCAACTTGAACTTCAAGTTCGCGTTGTTCGTTTAAGAATTCAGCGCGGTCTACAACGCCTTCTGATTTAAGGCCAGTATCAACTGTTACCCAGTCAGAGTCGATGCTTACTACAACGCCTTGGATGACAGCACCCTTTTCAACGTTGAGGTTTAATTCGCTTTCTTCAAAGAGGGCTGCAAAAGATTCGGTCATGATATACCTGATAAAGTCAGCGGTCTTGGATCAGACAAGGCCGGTTTAGTTAAGCGTCTACATAGTCCGTATAAAACTGATCAAGCTATGCGTTCGCTGAATATATTGGTTCACGCCTATTAAGCGCGGCTAATACCAAGCTTCTGATCGACATAAGCCGTCATTAATGCAAATACTTCATCAATGTTCAGTTCAGAACTATCAATGATGTAAGCATCATCTGCCGGCTTAAGCGGAGCAACAGTGCGCTCCATGTCACGTTTATCGCGAGCTTGGATATTCGCTAAAATGTCGCTTATTTTAGCATCCAGCCCCATACCCTGCAACTGTTTTACACGTCTTTGTGCACGTGACTCCGCCGAAGCCGTTAAATAGATTTTGGCTTGCGCTGCAGGAAAAATACTGGTTGCCATATCACGCCCATCTGCCACCAAGCCTGGTGCTTGGGCAAAAGCGTGCTGGCGGGCAAGCAATGCGATTCTTAGTTCTGGCACAGCTGCCACTTTAGAAGCATACTCACCTACACGTTCAGTACGAATAGTTTGGCTAACATCTTCACCATCCAGTAGCACTTGAGTTGCATCTGATTGGGTTACAAATTGAATGTTTAAGTGTGTTGCGATGTCGATGCACGCTTGCAGCTCTGTATCTAGACGATCTAGCAGATTTTGCTTATGTAAAGCCAAACCAAGTAAACGATACAATGCACCTGAATCAAGCAAATGAAATTGATAATGCGCTGCCAGTTTTGCAGCTAAGGTGCCCTTACCTGAGCCACTTGGGCCATCAATGGTAATAATTTGAACGGTCATGATGTTTCCGTAATGATTTAGAGAGATTTGGCCAGTTTAGACAAGCCAATTTTAATTGCAGTTTTTAGTTGAGCCAAAATAGCCTTACTCACAAATGGCACACGAGTTTGCAACTCAATGCTGTAGGTCACCAAAGTTTTATTATCAGGCATATCTTGAAATTCAATTACCCCCAAATGATGTTTGATCAATGAGTTTTTAATGATTTTATATTCAATACGCTGATTCGGTTCGAGCAAAGTAATTTGCTCCTGCAAAGGCTTAATTGGCCCAATACCCATGCGACGTACAGAACCTACTCCATCAGGGCGCTCAGGGTCAGCTGAATCTTTCACACGTACTACCTGCATAGGCGCAAAGGCAATGTTATATGTCGCATGTTTAGACAGTAATTCAAAAACCTGCGACACAGGCGCATTAAATTCTTTTTTGATTTGAATGGCATTCATGGTAAGACCTGAGAATAAATTATTAAATGATCTGTCATTCAGTTTAACGCAAATCAGCAGTAAAACTCAGGTTTGCTTTTGATCATCTAGGTCATTTATTAGCTGTTGCTGCTTTTGTTGTTTCTTTTGTGCACGACGCATTTTAAAAAAATCACTTAACTGACTCGAGCATTGTTGCTCTAAACAACCTGATTGATATTCAAAAATATGATTGTAATAACCCGATTCTAAAAGCTTTCTGGCACTGATTAATGAACCCGCTTTGGGTTCTGTCGCGCCAAACACTACCCGTTTAATTCGCGCATGAATCAATGCCCCCACACACATGGTGCAAGGCTCTAAGGTGACATATAAGGTTGCGTCTTCGGGTAAACGATAGTTTTTAATATTGGCGCAAGCAGCACGAATAGCCACAATTTCAGCATGTGCAGTTGCATCATGTAAAGAAATAGGTGCGTTATAGCCCGCACCGATCACTTGATTTTGACTCACAATCACTGCACCCACAGGAATTTCTCCCTGTGCCGCAGCCAATGCAGCCTGCGCATAAGCAAGCTGCATCCAATCTTCATCACTATAGTGTTGTTCTGACATTCAAATAACAGCGAAATAGAATGAAAAATTAAATAATTTCGTATTGCTTTAACAATTCATTCCAGCTTTCAATAGTGGTCACAGGTGGATTATCTACAAAAATATTTTTGAGATTAATCTTGCCGTTTTGTTGCCATGCAGGTGCCAAGTCTTTATCAACTAAACGCGCACGCACACCTTCTACAAAATCTGCGTGACGGATTTTCCAGTCAGAAATTTGAGTTTCTAGTTCAAATACTTCATTCCAAGAATGAACTTGTTTACCCCATTGCCATAACAACCAAGTTAAAGCCGCTGTGGTTGGTGAACCTTTTTGCAGATTTTCGCTGGCTTGACGCAACCAGTCACTACGCGCATCACTCAAACCAATAATCGACTCATAGTCACTTTCAAAACTCACACCACGGCACACACTTTGAATCACATCTAAAGAGTTTTGCAACGGCCCTGGGCCTACAGGACGATGCATACTGTTCAAGGTGTCGTCAATGGCACGGAAGTCACCTGCTGGGTAATGATTCCAGTCAATATTAATGACTTTATCTAACACTGCTGCACGCTGCGCATCACAAATATGCGTTGCCCAACCAATACCATAGGCACCCGCTGCAGTCATGATTGAACCTGTTAAACCAGTGAACAAACCAATCGCACCACGGTCTGCCAAGAAGCGGGTTGCACCTACATCTGGGTACAAGCCAATATTAATTTCTGGCATCGCTAAACGTGAATATGGTGTTACCAAACGGAATGGCGCAGCCATGAAGAGACCTAAACCACCGCCCATCACATAACCTTCACCCCAAACCAACACTGGCTTGGCATAGTTATGCAACAACAAGTCCAGTGCATATTCTTGCTCAAAGAATTTATTGGCGGTTGCAACTTCATCATTAATAACCAACTGGCGTAACTTACGCACATCACCGCCTGCACAAAACGCTTTAGGTGTAGTTGAATCCAGCCAAATTGCTTTCACGCTGTCATCGGTATGAAAGTCTTCAAATACTGCCAATAATGCAGAAACAATTGATTCATCCAAAGCATGCAATGATTTTGGGCGATTCAAACGCACAATGCGCCAGCCATTTTTTGCTTCTTCTACAATTAAATCTGGGTGGTATTCTTTTGAAATGGGAGAATGTGTCATGCGTCCAGCTGCCAGTCTATAGGCTCAATGCCATTTTGTTTAAGATAATTATTTGATTTTGAAAATACTTTACACCCAAAAAAACCACCACGATTTGCTGCCAGTGGCGATGGATGTGCTGCCTTCAATATCAGATGTTTATTCGGATCTATACGTTGTCCCTTACGTTGTGCATATGCGCCCCATAAAATAAACACAATATGCTCACGTTGTTGATTTAACACATCAATCACATGATCTGTAAAATCTTCCCAACCCTGCTTTTGGTGCGAGGTTGGTTGTCCTGCTTGTACAGTTAACACACTGTTGAGTAACAACACCCCTTGTTCCGCCCAATGGGTTAAATCGCCGTGGCGTGGAACAGGTATACCTAAATCTGTATGTAACTCATGGAAAATATTACGCAAAGATGGGGGTAATGCAACCCCTCTTTGCACAGAAAAGCTGAGTCCATGCGCTTGATTTGGCCCATGATAAGGGTCTTGCCCAATAATAACCACTTTCACCTGATTTAAAGGGGTGGTATTTAAAGCGTTAAATATCAGCGAACTTGGTGGATAAATCACCTTATTCTGTTGTTTTTCTTGCAACAAAAACTCACGTAGCGCATCCATTTGAGGACTTAATAAAAATTCAGCCAAGCTGTATTTCCAACTGTCATCCAACTGGACTTTGTTTAAGCTCGCATATTGCTGCTCAGTAAAAGACATGCTTGTATCAATCCTTGTAGATGTCTAATGGTCTGGTTTAAAGTTTGACTTGTAACTCAACATTAGGGTTTTGAAACTTCATCCCCTGTTTTAATTTTTCATACATTTGAGGGTCTGACCACTCTGCCTGCACTTGATCAGAAAAATGGATTTGCGCTAACTGCAACTCACCCATTTGTGCATTTTCAATATCTTCTAAAAAGCTTTGTGCATAGCCTGTATCTGTTTCATGCACAATCACAGAATAGACCTCTACATCACCTTCCCCATTTTGTGTGATGGTCGATGCCAATACCTGCTGTGCCAAATAAAAGAAAATGCGAGAAAACTGCTCTGCCGATGGTGACACAGGCAAAGATACCCAACGTGCACTAAATTTTTTGCAGGCCTGAATATACTCAGGGTCATCATGCTCCCAAAAACAAATTGCATGATCAAAAGCATCAAATAATTCTTTAATAACGCCTTTGAGTAAGCCAAAGTCATACACCATTTGACCATGATCAAGTTTGGAAGCTTTCAGTAACAATTCTACTTTATAGCTATGACCATGAATCGAGCGCTTGCAACGGTCGGAAGTGCAATTACGCACAATATGTGCATTTTCAAACTTAAATAACTTACGAATTATCATGTGTCGTTAGGTCATCACAATATTTGGGGGATATTCCTTATAATTATAATGCAAAACGTGAACAATAAGCTAATTTTAGCCCTCAGATTGCCTGACAATAACAGTATTTAAAGATGCGTTCTCATGTCAATTTGAGCTAAGATCAAAAGCTCAGCAAAGCTCGCCCACTTAAAACCAATTAAAAAGGCGTCAAACTTCGATATGCCACATCAACCGTTTTCTCACTACGTACAAATTCACTGCTAAATTGTCGTTTACGCTCACTCAACACCACTTCTATTTTCGCTTTAAAATAATTAGATTGCACACCCAGCAAACCTGAAAACTCGTTGCGTATTGACGCATCTACATTCTGAAAGCCTTCCAACTCCCACAACGCATTCACGTTACTAAAATGTTCTAAGTTCGCATTGCGACGGTCTAATAAATTTTGTATAGCAGCAACATCCAGTTTTTCATCTAAACTCACCAACACTAATGCTGGTGCAGTATTGATGTTGATGGTCGTGTCACGTTTTGGCAATGCACTCACATAAGGCGTAAGTAACTGATATTTACCGCCCTCGAAACCTCGGACTTGTTTTAATTCCTCAACACTGTGAAATAAATTATTGGGCGGTAAATATGGCAGCGGCAAACCTTGATAATAACTCGACTCTGCACCCATTGCGCCACTCGGTTCATCATCCGGGTCTTGCCAATCAATCACCGCTTCACTCAGCTGCGCAGGCAAACCCACCCGCTGCAACAATTTTTCAAAATACTTTTTAGCTTTTTCATTGATCTGATTTTCAGGTGTCAGCAAACTATTTAAATTAAATTTACCCGACTCATCTTGTAGCACACCTGACACATAGCCATCTTCGACTGGAAATGGTGGCATTGGTTTCGCCCAGTTTTCTTGTAAATGATCGACCTGCCCTGCATTTTTAGCATCATCTTGCAGCAACTCTGAAAAAAATACTTCAGCACTTTTGGCATACAAAAGTGCCTGATTTTGTCGCATTAAATAAGCAGTATTCTCACTGGTATACATTTGTCGTTTAGCAATGGTCGCCGCCAAAATTGTAGCTAAGGCAACCAACATCAAAATCGTAATCAAGGCTATACCTTGCTGTGATTTGATAATGCGTGAGGTCTGTGTATGGTGTAAACGCATGGCCGCCCTTTGTCTTTATTTATTTTGATTATTTTTATTTAAAAAATCGGTCTGTAATAAACTAAAAACCCATTCATACTGCACATCACGCACAGTCAAATTAATTTTTACGCCTTTGGGTAAAAGTCGAAGCTGCTCGGTTTGGTTTGGATTGATCGGGTTTTCAGGCCAGCTATTTAATGTTTGAGGATTTAATACCATTATTTCAAACGCATCGACCTGATCCAACAACACGCTTGATTCAGGCTGGTCATGCCCTGTTTGATGCAAATTACGATATTTTAAACGATACACCTTTTTTTCATCGGCACGATATTGATATTCGACACGTTCATTCGGTGAAATACCTTGTTGCAAAGGATCAGTCACACCTGTTTTACTAAAATTAAAACGTCCATTTTGTAAGACCAATGCAGGTTGTTGTTGCCCTTTTACATTCGCAGCCAAAGGCACAGCCTGTAAGGTATCACGTAAAATTTGCTGATAGCTTTCCTGCAACTGCTCCAAATTGGCTTCATGCATGGCGTTGCGGTCTTTGACTTTAGATAAATAATCAAACACCTTCCAACCCAATGCAGACAGCACAGCAAAAATGGCAATCGCAACCAATAACTCAACTAGGGTAAAGCCTTTTCTTGCACTCATAGGTTTTGCTCACGTGCATTAAAAAACACCAAAGACGTTACCCCTGCTTCAACCTGCCCAGTCTCTGTATTATATAAACTGATTTGAATATCCACACGTTGCACATTTGGGCTAATGGTCGCTTGTGTGGACTTGTCAATTTGCCAAGTTTCACCCTGCTGAGTAACCTGTTTTGACTCTGTACCACTTAACCACTGGCGATTCATTTCCATAGATGCCACTTCATTCAAGGCCACAAATTGCGCCTTGGTTCTTAAAATAGCGTTTGCGGTAGATTGAGTGTACTGCATGGCTACTTTAGTCATGGCCATGGCAGCCGTTGCAAAAATTGCCAAAGCGACCATCACTTCAAGCAGTGTAAATCCGTTAACTTTCATGGATTTTCCCTAAATGATCGACTTCAATTTCCGCACCTACAGGGCGTTGTTCAAAATAAAATTGAATCCGCACAGGTTTGGCTTCACCATTACCCAGCCAAATCAAGGCAGGCGCATTACTTTGCAATAACTCACTCTGATTCGCTTGTGGATAATTTTGCTCTAAAGATAAAATTTGGATAGAAACTTGTTCAGGCAAAGTTCTCGTTTTAAATTCTGTATAAGTTTGCCATTTTTGATTATTTTGCAGGCTTAATTGCTGCTCTGAAGCGTAAGGCTGATATTCCAAAACGTCATAGCGTGCAGGAGAAACATCGGTTGCGGTATGCAAATTTAAAGCAAAAATACGTGCTTGATCATTGGCTTCACGGTTCAGTTGACGCAAATCCAATAAAAACACTTCCCGTGCCTGCATGGCTTTACGCTGATCGACACCACCAATATTCATTAAAACCAGTGATGCCATGATTGCCATAATCACAATCACCACCATCAATTCAATGAGCGTGAAACCGCGTACCGAAGACAGTGGAGTGTTCATATTTTAATTAGGTCAATTGTTCAAAAGACTGTGCTTGTTTTGGCATAGCCAAAGCCTGATCAATATAGGCCACGCGTAGAGTATCCCGCGAACCCAAATAACGCTGATAAAAGCTTGAGTTTAAAATAGCTGCCGCACCATGCGTCAACGCCCAAATGGAAGCTAAATAGTCACGTACTTCCATGTGACTATGAATAGATTCTAAATATTGTTCAGTCATGCGGATAATAATGCGTAATCGGCTTTTACGAACTTGATAGAGTTCACTAAACAACAAGCCAATGCCAACACCTGTGGTAGAAAGACGCTCTTCAATTTGATGAAAAAGCACAGTGCGCTCAGGATGATGCAAGTGATGCAGCATAAAAAATGCTAAATGTTCTGGAAATTGCTTTTCAGCATCTTTAATCATTTCTAGCAACATGCGCTCATTACGAATAATGAGCAACATGTACAACTCATCTTTACTTTGAAAGTGTTTATATAGAGTCCCTTTGGCCAAATCCAGTTCTGCTGCCAAAGCATCAAGAGTCATTCCTGCTTCACCATTTTCCAAAAGCAATTGCTCTGCCACTTGGAAAATTAACGTTTCTCTTGCTCGAAACTGAGCCTGACGATCCATCTTCACCCGATAAACTCTCTTTTCACTATTCTATCAATTAAAATTTTCATATCTCACGTGGACATGCGCCACATTTACACACATCCAGCGTGTAAATTAATGTCCTTTGAGTAGGTTTTCAAAGTTTTGTGTTGTTATGAAAGCCATTTCCTCTAAGGACTTATCATATACATCACTTAGGGCTTTGGCTACATACGGAACGTATTTTGGCTCATTTGTCTTACCGCGATATGGCACAGGTGCCAAATATGGACTGTCTGTTTCTATGAGCACACGATCTAAAGGCACTTGTTTGGCCACATCCCGCAAATCTTGTGCATTTTTAAAAGAAACAATGCCCGAAAATGACACATAGTAACCGCAATCTAGCACCGCTTTGGCAGTTACCCAATCTTCAGTGAAACAATGTAAAACGCCATGGGTCGATTTTTCGGCACGGATGATATCCACCGTGTCTTGCTTGGCAGCGCGGGTATGCACTACAACTGGTTTCTTCACAGCTTGCGAGGCATGAATATGGCGTGCAAAACAGGCTTTTTGCTCCGCAACAAAATCGGTACTGTGAAAATAGTCTAGACCTGTTTCCCCCAAAGCCCAGACTTTGTCTGCTTGTGCCAAAGCTATCAGTTGCTCTATGGTAGCTCGTGCCATATTTTCCGCATTTTCACAGGGATGTACCCCAACGCTATAACCTACATCAGCATGACGAGCTGCAATTGCAGCCAAGGCGATATGATCGTCCAACTCAACCGAGATACCCATTATTTTAGAGACACCTGCGAGACGTGCCTGTGCAATAGCTGCATCTAAGTCACCATCATAAGGGCTTAAATCCAACATGGTTAAATGACAATGTGTATCTACAAACACGATTTTTTCCTAAAAGCAAACTACCTACATAGTGTAACTTGTACGGTTGTCAGACTTAAGCCCCGCAAGGATTCTTTCGGCTTCTGATTTGTAATAAATGCCTTTTTCACCGCTGAGCTGAATGCCAAAGCCCTGCAATTTGATACCATTTTGCTTTTGGGAAATCCAAATCACTTTGCCTGTTAGGGGAATTTTTTGTGATTGCTCAGGTAAAGTCGCGAGTACAAAAATTTCTTCGCCCATTTTTACAGGTTGTTTTGAGGGTACAAATAAGCCACCGCCTACAACGTATGGCATATAACTTAAATATAGCGTGTCAAGATCAGGAATATTGGCCTGAATAATACCGCCCATACGTGGTTGCATGATGTTCCCCTTAAATATTCATTAACTTAATACATAATTGATCAAGCACCAGATTACTTTGCACGTTTTGCTCAAGCATTGGCTTGGCTTGCTGTAATTCTGCATATAAGCCAAACAAACGTTCCAAGTCATATTGTTCGGCTAAATGCTGCAAAGCAGTGCTTAAATCTAGATTTTTAATGCTTTGATTTAGCTTGACACAAATTAAATCACACAACAAGTATTCAAACATCTGACTAAAATCAGGAAAGCTCAGCGCTTTGTTCCATTTTGTTGCGATTGCCATTGGCATATTCTTTTGAGTGACCAATCTATACCAGTCTTTAAGAAAATCTGTACGTTGCTCAAGCCATGCTGCCTCTGCTAACGCTAAAGCCTGCAATGGCATGTGGTTAGACAGATTCATCAACAATTGTTGCTTTGTTACATCCAAATCGGGTAAATGCTGCTGCAAATATGCTGTAGCTTGTACTGAATCAATTCGATCTAAAGCAAAATGCTGTAAACGGCTGCGAATGGTTGCAGGTAATTTAAGATAATGATCTGCCAGCAAAATAATCACGATGCGATCACCCGGTTCTTCGAGGGTTTTCAGCAAGGCATTAGAAGATGCAATATTTAAGGCTTCGGCAGGTTCAATCACAATTACCCGCCAACCATCTACCGTTTGCTGGACAAAAGGTAATAAATCACGGATCTTCTCGATCTTAATTTTCGCGTTTTGTTTTTTATTCTCTTCATCGGTGCTGATATAGACATAATTTGGATGTGTATCTGATTTTAACCACTGACAACTACTACATTCATCACAAGGCTGTGATTGCACATCACGCTGCTGGCACAAAATCCATGCTACAAATTGTTGTGCAAAGGCTTCTTTACCACAACCCTGCTTACCAAAAAATAATAAACCATGCCCCATTTGGGGAAATCGACCAGTCAGGTTTTCCCAAACTTGTTGCTGCCACGGATAAACGTGTCCAATTACATCATGCTGCATGGTGGGCAATTCACTTATTCAAAATGGGCAATATCCATTGCATTTAATCGGTCTAAGTCTGCCTGCGTATCCACGCCAGGTGGTAAATTCGCTTCTGCAACTGCAATAGCAATACGATGGCCATTTTCCAACACACGCAACTGCTCTAAACTTTCCAATTTTTCCAATGTACCCATTTCCCAAGTCACATATTCTTGTAACAACGCTACACGGTAAGCATATAAACCTAAATGACGATAGGCATGTGCATGCAATTGAGCTTCCGCTGCTTTTGCACCATCACGGTCATAAGGGATTGTGGCACGACTAAAATACAAAGCCTGATTGTGCTTAGACATTACCACTTTCACAATGCTATCACGAGTGAATTCATCTAGTTGCTGAATCGGCTCACACAACGTGGACATAGAGCACTCGGGTTGATCTTCAAGTAACTGTGCCACTTGTTGCACCAACTGTGCAGGTAAAAGAGGTTCATCGCCCTGCACATTCACAATAATATCGTTTTCATCCCAACCTTTTATACGTGCCACTTCACTTAAACGGTCTGTACCTGAAGGATGATCTGCCGAGGTCAGCACCACATCAACCCCTTCGGCACGACATAATTCAGCAATACGAGCATCATCGGTCGCCACACACAAGTCATCAAAACCTGCCACTTTTTTTGCCTGATCGACCACACGTAAAATCATGGCACGACCATGAATTTCCAATAAAGGTTTGCCTGGTAGACGTGAGCTGGCATAACGTGCAGGGATAACAATGTGTTTCATAATGTTCCTTCAGGCAGGTTTAAACCTAATTGTTTCAATTGTTGATGTAAGGTGACATAGCAGGCCGATGACAATACGGCCTCTACAGGCACGACCCAAATTTCACGCTGAAAATCTGGATATTGCTTTAACAATGCTAATAATTTCACTGCATCTTTTTCTGTGGTAATGATCGGTTGCGAGTCTTCAAACTGCAAATCGGTAATTTCATAGTCATGGTGATCTGGAAATTCGTGACATTGAAACTGCGTTACTCCCATTGACTCTAATGTTTTATAAAACCGTTTTGGAAAGCCAATACCAACCACCGCATAAAAACTTTGGGTCGGGTCAAAAATTAGTTCTTGTTCAGGATGCAATAAATACGGTGCCGCCACAGCGAGATGCATATTTAAGTTCGAGTGCGGTTGTGCTGCATGTTCAATCACGGTGGCATCATCCAAACGCGATTTTGGTTCTCGCAAATAACCTTCAGGCAAAATTTTCTCGTTACCCAATCCACGGTTATTATCTAAAACAATCCATTCTAGTTGACGGTTTAAAGCCAAATGCTGCAAACCATCATCACTGATAATCAAGTCTAAATCATGCTGTTCAAGCAGTAGCTCAATACTTTTTTGACGATTTGGCCCTACAGCCATCGGCACACCTGTTGATTGCACAATCAAGGTTGGCTCATCGCCTACTGCCTCAACATCGGCATCAATACCTACATAGGCTGGAAATGGACCTTTGCCGCCATAGCCCCGACTGATCACGCCAACACGTACATTTAGACTTTGCAGATATTTCACCAAGTGAATCAGTAAAGGGGTTTTACCACTACCACCAACAGTAATGTTACCAATCACCATGACTGGTACGGGCGCGGTATAAGCCTTTTTAATACCTGAACGATATAAATTTTGATTCAATAAACTCACGCCACGATACAACATCGACAACGGTCTAAGCACAACCAGCCATTTGGCTTGTTTATGCCAAGCGTCCTGAATGAATTGTGCCAAAGACATGAGTTAATGTTCCTCAAAATTACGTTGATGCAACTGAAAGTATGCACCTTTTCGCGTCATAAGCTCTTGATGTGTACCTTGCTCTAGAATTCGTCCCTGATCCATCACCACAATACGATCAGCATTTTCAATGGTAGATAAACGGTGTGCAATAACAATGGTCGTACGGTTTAGCATGGCTGCATCAAATGCGCGCTGAATAAAATATTCAGATTCATTATCTAAAGCACTGGTAGCTTCATCTAGAATTAAAATGGGCGCATTTTTTAAAATAGCACGAGCAATGGCGATACGTTGTCGTTGACCACCTGACAAGTTCAATCCTTGCGCACCCAATGGTGTGTCATAGCCTTGTGGTAAAGCCATAATAAAATCATGTGCATAGGCGGCTTTGGCTGCAGCAATAATGGCATCATCACTAGCACCTTCTAGCTGACCATAGGCAATATTTTCTCGTACCGTGCGGTTAAACAACACCACTTGCTGATTAACCATGGCGATTTGTGAGCGTAGGCTATTTAACTCAATATCACGAATATCTTGCTGATCAAATAAAATTTGCCCTGAGGATGCTTCCTGAAAACGCACCAACAGATTGACCAATGAAGTCTTGCCTGCACCAGAACGCCCCACTAAAGCGACCGTTTCACCTGCTTTGACATCTAGATTAAAGTCATGAATAGCATGATGACCATCTGAGTAAACCAGATTGACATTCTTAAACTGTAAATTACCCTTTAGATTTGGCGTGAGCGTGCCCTGATTTTCTTCCTCAGGCATATCTAGCAGTTCAAATACTGAATGTGCTGCAGCCAAACCACGCTGTAATTTTTCATTAATATCGGTCAAGGCTTTAATTGGTTTACTGAGCATACCAGCCGCAGTGATATATGCTACAAACTCACCTGCTGAAATATCACGCAAAATTTCAGGTCGTAATGCAATCCAAATAATAATGGCCAACGCAATCGACATAATAAACTGCACAACTGGGCTGTTCAGTTGTTGTACAGCCACCATCTTTAGACCACGACGTAAATTTTCTAAAGAGTTTTCCTTAAAACGGGTTTGTTCATAGCTTTGACCACCAAAGCCTTTCACCACCAAATTGCCATTTACAGTTTCTTGCACCACATGGTTTACATCACCCATGGTGTCTTGTACCTGAATAGACAAACGGCGCATACGTTTTGCTGCTTTACGAATCAGCAAACCAATTAATGGACCAAACACCAAAATACATAAGGTCAAACGCCAGTTGGTGTACAGCAAATACCCCAACAAACCCAAAGTAATTAAACCCTGCTGTACCAAAGTACGCAGGGACTCCGTAGAGGCAGCGGTCAACTGTTCTACGTTATACATAATTTTGGCCGTAATATGGCCACTGGTATTATCCAGATAATACTGTGCAGGCAGACGAAGTAGTTTTGCAAAAACTTCCTGACGAATATTAAAAACCAAATTACGTGAAATCACCGCGGTAAAGTATCCTCCAATAAAGGTGCCTAAACCGCGGAAAAACATTAAAGCAACAACTAAAAGTGGAAAAAGTGTCGTAAACGACTGGTCTCGCTCCTGAATGGCGTTAATAATTTTCTCTAAGAGTTTTGCCACTGAAACTTCTGTGGCTGCATTGATGGCAAAACCAACAATGACCAGAATAGCCAAACCCCAAAAAGGGAGCAAATATCTCAGAAGACGGCGGTAGACCTGTAAATCCTTCTTCACTAATAACCTCGAGTTGGGACTTTCGTACTGATATTGATGTTGACGAAACCAAGTTGTCCTGCGACATCCATCACCCGAATCACATCCTGATGGCTTGCTTTGGCATCTGCAGCAATAATAAACATTAAATCACGACGATCTTGCGAAATTTGTTTAATTGCTGTGTTTAAATCTGCCACTTCTTTAGTAGAAAGTGCCTGACCATTCACAGAGTAATGCCCTGTAGAGTCGACTACCACTTCAATTTTATGTTCATAGGATTTTGGTGGAACACCCTGCGCTTCAGGCAAGGTTAAATTCATGCGGCTAAACTGGTTAAATGTGGTCGAAAGCAATAAAAACACCAAGATAAACAATAAACAGTCAATCATTGGTGTCAAGTTAATATGAATATCTTCGACTTGCGAGCGTTTGAATTTCATATCTTCACCCTAGCTAACTTTCTTCACATCTTGCGCATTCAACTCAGGTTCAGCCTGAGTAAGTGTTTTTTGATGAAAAAGTCCCGCATGAAATAGGGTCGATTGCTGCTCTAATTCCGCAACATATTCTTGCACCAAACGCTGAAAATAACGATAGGCAAATAACGCAGGAATTGCAATTAACATCCCCGCCGCTGTAGTAATCAAAGCTTTAGAAATCCCTGGAATCATGAGTGTGGGATTGCTTGCGCCTACATCAATCACTAAAAATGATTCAATAATTCCAAGCACTGTACCTAACAAACCTAATAATGGCGCAACAGCACTAAGCGTCCCTAAAAAATTAATATTTTTTTCTAAATAACCAATTTCTTGTGATGCAGTCGCTTCCATTTGTGCACGTGCATATTGTTCTGATTGTTGTTGGTTACGTGCGCCAGCAGTAAAAATACGACCTAGGGTACTGTTTTTTAAGCTTTCACTTTGGTTCAACTGTTGCAACACTGTAGACAAACTCTGTCCACGGTTTAATAACAGTGCATTTGGTAACACGCCAGCACGCTTTAAACGCATAAAACGTTCAATGGTGATGGCAACGGTAAATACCGAGCACAACACCAACGGTAGCATGAGCCAACCACCTGCTTTTACTAATTCCCACATTCGTTTTTCCCCAATAAATACGAATTAAAATTAATCGGACAGGCAAATATTTAAAATGCCATCCAGCTCTTCCAGAGAGTGATAGCTGATGACCAATTTGCCTTTGCCCTGCTTGTTATAATCAATTTTTACATCTGCACTAAAGCGCTCAGACAAACGCTGTGTGAGTTGTTGAATATCGGGAGCAACCACAGTTTTAGGTTTTTCTTGTTTTGGTGCATTGAAATCACGCACCAATTGCTCTGTTTGTCGTACCGATAAATTCTTTTCAATCACATGCTGCGCAACTTTGAGCTGATCTTTGGCTTTTAAAGTCAAAATCGCACGTGCATGCCCCATATCCAGCAAACCTTGCTGCATCAAATCTTTTACAGCGTCGGTCAAAGTCAATAAACGTAATAAATTGCTGACTGTAGTACGTGCTTTACCCACTGTTTCTGCAATTTCCTGATGACTTAAACCAAACTCATCATGAAAACGCTGTAATGCAAGTGCCTGATCAATCGGGTTTAAATCTTGACGCTGAATATTTTCAATTAACGCCAAAGCAATTGCCACCTGATCGGTCAGGTCACGCACAATTGCTGGAATTTCGGTTAAACCTGCCAACTGCGCTGCACGCCAGCGACGTTCACCTGCAATAATTTCATAAGGGTGCTGTTCATCGTCAATTGGACGAATCACAATCGGTTGCATCACACCATGTTTTTCAATAGATGCGGCCAGCTCCTGCAAATCTTGCTCATGAATAAAACGACGTGGTTGGTATTCACCCCGCTTTAATAAATTAACATCTACCTGTTTCAGCTGACCGTGATCTAAGGCTTGTACTTCGAGTTGTAATTTTTCTTTTTGGATCGATCCTAACAAGGCATCCAAACCACGACCTTTGGCTAATCCGCGTTTTTTTGTGGTCATGCTTTACTTCCTTTTTTCACTTTGCTTTTTTTCAACATTTCAGCTGCTAAATTTAGGTAGGCAACAGCCCCCTTAGAGCTTTTTTCAAAATAAATGACAGGCAGGCCATGTGCTGGGGCTTCTGCCAAACGCACATTACGTGGAATTACGGTATCGTATAATTTTTTGCCAAAATAATGTGACAATTCTTCTGAAACATCACGAGTTAAGGCATTACGTGCATCATACATGGTGCGTAGTACACCAATAATTTCCAAATCAGGGTTCAAGGCTTGCTGAATACGGTCGATGGTTTGGGTTAAATCGGCTAAACCTTCCAAAGCATAGTACTCACACTGCATTGGAATCATCACACTCTGCACAGCAGCCAAAGCATTCACCGTAATTAAGCTTAAACTTGGCGCACAGTCGACAATAATGTAATCAAAATCTTTTTCAACTTCCTGCAAAGCATTGCGTAAAATAAATTCACGTCCTTCTTGCTCGGCAATGACCAGTTCAACCCCTGCCAATTCACGATTGGCACCCAAAACTTTATAGCCAACTTCTGCTTTGGTAATCGCTGTTTCAATGGGTACTTCACCCAACAATACATCGGTCACAGAATAGAGCAAATCATTTTTTTGAATACCCGACCCCATGGTGGCATTGCCTTGCGAGTCCATATCGACCAATAAAACGCGCTTTTTCAAAACAGCTAATGATGCTGCCAAATTTACTGCGGTTGTGGTTTTTCCTACACCACCCTTTTGGTTCGCAATCGCAATAATTTGTGCCATGATCACCCCAGTCCTTTGAAAAATTTAAATACGTTTTAATAAAAGTAAATGACGCTGTTCGTCTAAACGTGGAACTTTGAGCTCGATAATTTCACAGCTAAACTCATCTTTCAATGCTTCCACTTCATCGGCAGGAACCAAACCTTTCATAGAAGCAATAATACTTTGTTCATGCATAAATGGTTTAGATGCTGCAACAAAGTCAGTTAAAGATGCAAAAGCACGACTGGTAATTACATCAAACTGACCTAGCTCACGAATGCTATCTTCATTTTCGACACGAGTTTGTACAGCAACTACATTTTTCAGTTTTAAATCAGCAATAAACTGCTTTAAAAAACGAATTTTTTTACCATTAGAATCTAATAGCACGCAATCACGTTCAGGCTGACATAAGGCAATGATCATGCCTGGCATACCACCACCTGTACCAATATCCAACAAACGACCGGCAGGCAAATCTTTTAAAATACTTAAGCTGTCTAGCAAGTGCTTCACTAGCATTTCTTTCGGATCACGAATTGCTGTGAGATTGTACGCTTTGTTCCATAGCACCAAAGCATCTTGGTATTTGAGTAATAAATTTAAAGCCTCATCACTGAGCTCTAAACCTAAAGCCTGACTACCTTGCTTGAGTTCCTGAAAAAACGAATGCATCACAATTCACATCTCGAAAAAGTTAATGGAAGTATACCGATTTATAGTTGCAGTCATAGGGGCGAATGCTTAGTGAATATGCACTTAAGCGTACACACCCTGCTGAATTTGTTGATCTAGTGCATTTAATCGCTCAGGAGTGCCAACATCCACCCAAACGCCCTGCAATTTCTGTGCAGAAATTTTTTCTTGCTGCATGGCTTGTTTCAACAATGGCGCTAGTGGACGCTTGCCCGATTCTAAACCAACAAACATTTGTGGATGCATCACCGCGACCCCACTGTAAGTCAGATTTTCACCTGACTGTGCTTGCTCAAAGGTATAAGCCTTATTTTCAGACAAGGTAAAATCACCTTGTGGATGCTGCACGGGATTTTCAACCAAAACCAAATGTGCCAAAGCATCCTGCAGTTGTACATTCAACAAAGGTGCGAAATCCATCGTGGTCCAAACATCACCATTCACCAATATAAAAGGCGCATTGCCTAATAATGGCAACGCATTAATGATTCCGCCTGCTGTTTCCAAGCCTTCACCTTCATGCGACCACAAAATTTTCACACCAAACTGAGAACCATCGCCCAAAGCATCTGCAAGTTTTTCACCTAGCCATGCGGTATTAATGACAATTTCCTGCACACCAATTTTTTGCAACTTTTCGATGTGCCACACAATTAAAGGCTTACCACCGACTTCCAATAATGGCTTAGGCGTATGCAACGTTAAAGGACGCATACGATTACCCATGCCCGCAGCAAGAATCATGGCTTTCATTTAGGCAACCACCTCATACTGACCATATTTGGCTGTAAATTTTGGCATTACTGTATTGTGAATGAATTGCATAAATGGTTGTAATTCAGGATACGGCTTGCTTTCTTCAAGCAAATACCACATTACTCTAGGTAGGTCTTTGAGATAACCCGACTTACCATCACGTTCAAACAGACGCACAAAAATACCTAAAATTTTGATATGGCGCTGAATTGCCATCATATCGGCATCTTTTTTAAATTGTTCAAAATCACGATCTTGCTTAGATGCTGCTGGCAACAAGTCATAGAACATTTTAAACCAGCGATACACACGCTCAGCATTCCACTGCACATAAGCATCACGTGTAATTGAAATCAGGTCATAGGTGTCTGCACCAATCACTGCATCCTGAAAATCAATTACTCCTAACTCGGCATCATCATTAATTTTCATTAAGTTACGACTATGAAAATCACGATGCACAATCACTTGTGGCTGCGCCAAAGCAGCATTGGCCAAAATCGCAAATGTACGTTTAATTAATGCACTTTCTTCAGCCGTTGGCTGAATCTGTAAAGCGGGCAATAACCAGTCGGTGAGTAGCTCCATTTCACTGACCAACTTGTCATACGAATATCCAGGGAAATGTGCCGCACCATCAATCGCTTGTAATTGAATCAGTTGCTTAAAGCACTGTGCATAATAGTCATCTACTGTGTGTTCATTTAATAAGGTCGATAACAGCACATCGCCAAAATCTTCCAACAACAAAAAGCCTTGTGTCAGGTCTTTGGCCACAATTTTGGGTACACGCACAGCATTGGCAGCAAAAAATTCATCAATCGTGACAAAAGAACCACAATCTTCTTTTTCTGGTGGTGCATCCATGAGCATAAATGTTTTATTATTCAATTTGATTCGTGCGTAACGACGGAAACTTGCATCGCCTGCTAAAAAATGAGTTTCAAATTGATCTGAACCAAGTACAGATGTTATCCATGTTTGTATCAATTGTTCACGTTGTGTATTCATTTGCAATAAATTCTAATACAGGCTGAGTTTTTAAAGTGCTAAGTGTAGCTACTTCTGCGCTTTTTCTCTATGATGCGACAATAATTAATTGCGATTAAGCACTCTTGGTTGATGAGATAAATGAAGCATCAGTTTAAATTTAATCCTTTAGCGACTGCGGTCTTAACTCTGTTATGTGGTCACTCTGTTTCCAGTTATGCACAGACAGCAGATCAGGCTTCATCGGTCAGTCATATTGACAACCAACGGCTTAAACAAAGTATTCAAGAGACTTACCCAGGTCAGCAATTCTTTGAGCAATATTATGTTGATAAAGCAACGCCCGAAGCGCAACAACAATTTGGTAACACAGCCAGCTCGGCTTATTGTAAAGGTGCTTGGCTGACACCTATCAGTTCAAATACAGTTGCTGTAGACGCTGCAGAAGCAACCTCTACCGTTACTGCCGATTATGGTCACTATGACCCAAATGGCGATTCTGTCTTAGAAGGCAATGTCCTGATTGACCAGCAAGGCCGTCAAATTCGCGCCGATAAAATTACCATTGATCAGACCCAAACCTTTGCCAAAGCCGAAGGTCGTGTTCAAATGGCACAAGCTGGTTTACTTGCGCAAAGTGATGAAATTAACTACAACCTTAAAACTCAGCAAGGCGATTTAAATAACAGTTTTTATATTGCTGAAGAACAGCATGCTCATGGCATGGCAGAAAAAATTGCACGTACCTCAACCAATACCATGGTACTCAATAACGCCACCTACAGCACCTGCCCGCCCGAGCAAGCGCCAACCTGGAAAATTCAAGCCAACGAAATTAAGCTCAATCAGGAAACTGGACGCGGTGAAACACGCGGTACAAAACTATATGTAAAAAATGTACCGGTCATGGCTGTGCCTTATTTTAACTTTCCGATTGACGACCGCCGCACGACAGGTATTTTGACCCCAAGTTTTGGTTTTACCAATGATGGTGGTGTTGAACTTTCTGTACCTGTGTATTTGAACCTAGCACCTAATTACGATGCAACCGTTAGCCCGCGCTATATTGGCGATCGTGGTGCAATGCTAGAGGGTGAATTCCGTTATTTAACTGAAAATTTTGGTTCAGGCCAAATCTGGGGTGGTTATTTAGCTTCAGATGCCAAATATAATGATCAAGACCGTAAAGACTTGCACTTTTTACACAACTGGCAAATTAACAATCAGTTTTCGACTAATCTTGAATACAACTATGCTTCAGACAAAGATTACTTTGCCGATTTAAATAATAACCCTAACTCCAAAACCGATCTTAATTTACGTCGTGCTTGGGAACTTAACTATCGCAATGGTATTCCTGGCTTAAAAGCTCAGCTCAAAGTTGAAGATTTCCAAACGCTGGATCAATCTATTGCCTATGAAAAACGCCCTTATGCACGTTTACCACAATTCTTGTTGAATTATAAAACAGGTAATCCTCAAGGTTTCCAAGTCGAATTTAATAACGACACAGCTTACTTCAAAAAAGATCTAGCTGCGCAAGATGGGGAACCAAGTGGTACGCGTATTTATAATGACTTTGCTGTGCGTTACAACTACCGCAACCCGTGGTCATTTGTAATTCCTGAAGTATCGTTACGTAACATCAACACCTTCTATGACAAAGAGACCCTAAGTACAGATACGTATAAATCTTCAAGTAAAAGTGAGTCGGTTACTGTTCCGCAATTTACATTGGACACAGGGATTACCTTTGAAAAAGATGGCCGATTCCTACAAACGATTACACCACGTGCATTCTATGCCTATGCACCGTATAAAAATCAAAATGACCATCCCAACTTTGATTCTGCAACAGCATCAATCAATTATGATCAATTGTTCAGTCCAAACCGTTTCTATGGACATGACCGTTTAGAAGATAATAATTTCTTATCTTTAGGCTTAAGCTACAGCCTGTTTGATGAAATTGGTTTGGAACGTATTAAGGCAGGCATTGGTCAAAGTTTCTATTTTGAAGACCGCCGTGTCACACTAGAAAATACCAGCGATGATTTTGATACGCAAAGCCGTACAGGTCCAATTGTCAGCCTCACCAGCCAATTAAGCCAAAACCTCAGCATCGGTGCCAATGCTGCTTGGATGTCTAATGGCGACAATGCTCAGCGTAATGTAAATCTGCTTTACGCTGGCGATCAGGGTAACTTATATAACTTTGGCTATATTAACCGTCGTTATATTCCAAACCGCCAAGACCATTATGATCAAGTGGTTGCATCATTCATTCAACCCATTCACAACAACTGGCGTATTTTAGGTCACGCACAATATGACTTAGATAACAGTGTGGCACGTGAGTATTTACTGGGTGTAAATTACGAATCATGCTGCTGGGGTATTTCAGTCTATGGTCGCTCTTACTATAACGACTTGGACGATGTGACAGATGCAGGTGTTAAACCAAAACGTGCCATTATGGCAGAGCTAAATTTAAAAGGTTTAGGCAGTTTCAATAATAAACTTGCTTCTTTGCTTGAAAACCGTATTTTAGGTTTTAATAAAATTAATCAATCTTGGACACAACGTTAATGAAGACAGTACAGTTAAAACGATTTTTAAAAGCATCTACCTTGGCACTGAGCATGGCTGTTAGCCTGCCTGCATTTGCCGCTGCGAATGATCAAATTGTGGCTGTAGTTGACAATAGTGTCATTTTAAAAAGTGATTTAGCGCAAAGCGTGGTTGAACTTAAGCAACAGCTTGAAATGCAAAAGCGCCCTGTTCCACCTCAACAAATTTTAGAACAACAAGCCTTAGAGCAATTAATTGTACGTCAGGCTCAATTAGAACAAGTAAAACGCTATAACATTAAAGCTGATGAAAAATCCCTGAATGAAGCTGTGTTAAAAGTTGCACAGCAAAATGGAAGCAATAGCTTAGAGGCTTTTCAGCAAAAGTTAGATAAATCATCTCCTGGCAGTTATGCATTTTTACGTAATCGTATTGCAGAAGATTTGGCCATGAATCGTTTGCGTCAGCAAGTGGTGATGTCACGTATTCAAATTAGCGATCAAGACGTTGATAACTTTCTGAAAACCCCACAAGGTCAGGCCGCTTTAGGCAACCAAGTCCATATTTTGCATGTGCGTGTTTCAGGAAAAGAAAATGCAGCTCAGGTTGCGCAACAAGTCAAAGCTGAACTGGCGCAGAACAATGACATTCAAGCCATCAGTAAAAAATATACAGGCAACGGCATAACTGTTCAGTCTGCAGACATGGGCTTACGTAACTTGACCGATATTCCTGCAGAACTTGCTGCACGTATTACGCCATTAGATGTGGGGCAAACCAGTGAATTGATTGAAGTCCGTGATGGTATTCATGTCGTAAAATTACTGGAACGCAAAAGTACTGAGCAACGTGCACTAGTTCCACAATACCAAACTCGACATATCTTGATTCAGCCAAGTGAAGTAGTAAGCCCTGAAAATGCGAAACACATGATTGACAGTATTCACAACCGTTTAAAAGCGGGTGAAGACTTTGCAACCTTAGCTTCGACTTTCTCTAATGATGCTGGCTCTGCACGTGATGGCGGTAGTCTAGGCTGGGTGAATCCTGGCGTGATGGTGCCAGAATTTGAAAATCAAATGAAAAACACTGCAAAAGGTGAAATTAGCGCACCATTCCAAACCCAGTTTGGTTGGCATGTACTGCAAGTGACCGATACACGCCAGCAAGATATGACTCGTGAATACCAAGAACGTATGGCACGTCAAATACTAGGTGAACGCCAGTTTGATACTGAATTGGATAGCTGGTTACGTGAAACGCGCAACAATGCTTTTGTAGAAATTAAAGACCCAAGCTTAGACCGCAAGAAAAACTAAGCTTAAGTTTTCTGCTATTTCTAAGATTAAAACCAGTGTTGCTACACTGGTTTTTTTATGCTTTTCTAACATGTGCACCGCATCTTATTTACTACTCAAATATGACTTTGATAAAAACCATAGACATAAAAAAACCTCTCATTTCGAGAGGTTTTTTTAAGAAGATCAATTAATGGTTGTTATCGTCTTCTGAAGATTCTTCAAATTTAGAATCGTTGTCAAAACCGCCTGTTGCTTGACCGCCACCGAAGCCACCTTGACCACCGAAGCCACCTTGACCACCAAAGCCGCCGCCTTGACCACCAAAGCCACCTTGACTACCGAAACCGCTACCTTGACCACCGAAGCCGCCTTGACCACCAAAGCCGCCACCTTGACCACCGAAGCCGCCTTGACCACCAAAGCCACCACCTTGACCACCGAAGCCACCGCCTTGACCGCCAAAGCCTGCGCCTTGACCACCAGCAGGTGCACCAGCAGGACGTGGATTACGTGCAGGAACAACTGTAGAAATTGCATGTTTGTAAACCATTTGGCTTACTGTATTTTTTAATAAAACAACATATTGGTCAAAAGATTCAATATGGCCTTGTAGCTTAATACCGTTCACAAGGAAGATAGAAACAGGAATACGTTCTTTACGGAGAGAATTCAAGAACGGATCTTGTAAAGTTTGACCTTTAGACATGTTATAACTCCAAAAATAATTAAAAATCAGCGCAAAAACTATCTCTATTTTTCAATTAAAAATTATAAAAAAGACAGTAGGTAAATTTTGCTTTATCCGTAACAGTTTCGCAAGTCTTCTTGAGCCTGCTTTATCGTAAAATATGTGTGAAATTTATGCGATTCTTGCAACGATCTGAGCCAAGTATATTGACGTTTCGCGAGTTGTCGTGTCGCGAATAGCGCCTTATCCTCCATTTCCTGCATTTTTTCGCGACTTTCATCACCGTTTTGCAAAAACTCTAAAGCTTGACGATAGCCAACTGAACGCATAGAGGGTAAATTAGCATCTAAATCGTAATTTTCAATAAGATGCCGCACCTCATTCAAAAAACCCATTTCCCACATAATCTCTAAGCGTTTTTGAATACGCTGATGTAATTCTACCCGATCAGGCATCAAAGCGTGGTTATGAAAAGTGTAACGATATGGTACATTTTTGGGTTGTTCTGCCTGAAGCTGGGTAATTGGCGTTCCTGTTAATTTATAAACTTCCAGTGCACGAATAATACGTTGTTTATCTGACACCTTAAATTTTTCACCTGCTAGTGCATCTACTGCACATAACTCTGCATAGACCGCCTCCCAACCTTCGCGTGCAGCTTTATCTTCAATTTCTGCACGGACGTCATAATTGGCACTGGGTAAATTAGAAGATAGCCCTTCAAGCAAAGCTTTAAAATACAGCATGGTACCACCCACTAAAATTGGGGTTTTTCCACGTGCGTGCATATCATCAATTAAGGTGCAGGCATCTTCCACAAACTGTGCAGCAGAATAAACTTCAAGCGGGCTAATAATATCAATCAAATGATGCGGATAACGCGCCTGTTCCGCTTTAGTTGGTTTGGCTGTACCAATGTCCATATCTCGATAAACCAGCGCAGAATCGACTGAAATTAGCTCAAAATGACCTAGTTCATAGAGTTCACATGCCAAAGCAGTTTTACCACTTGCAGTTGGTCCCATTAAATTGATGACCGGCAATTGTTTTGACATGTAACACTACTCTCCTCGAGCAAAAAGTTTATCTAATTGAGCCAATGGAAAAGCACGCCATGTTGGACGACCATGATTACATTGGCTGGCAAATTCAGTTTGTTCCATTTGACGTAACAAGGCATTCATTTCAGAAAGACTCAGCATCCGATGTGCACGCACCGCGCTATGACACGCCATACCCGCCAAAATATGATCACGTTTTTGCAGTAATGCCTGCGCTTCATCATTTGGGTCTAAATCATTCAGTAATTCAGGAATCAACTCTGCAAAATCCGCTTTATGCAAAATGGCTGGCACACCGCGCACAATGACTTGCTCATCGCCATATTGGTCAACATCCAAACCTAAACGTGCCAATTGTGGTTTTAAATCATCTACACGCATGGCCTGCATACGACTAATGCTGATGACTTTGGGAATGAGCAATTGCTGAGAAGTCCAAAACTCTGGTTTATCCCACGCAGCTTTCATCTGCTGTAAAACGATACGTTCATGTGCGGCATGCATATCGACAATAATCAAACCTTCGCTGTTTTGCGCCAGAATATAAATACCGTGCAATTGTGCAATCGCAATTCCAAGTGGGTGTTCATCTACAGCTGTCGTCGATTCATACGCTACGCTAGTTGAATCTTGAGGGTCAGCATCACGCAAAGGTGCAAGATAGCTTTTTAAGGCATTATTCAGCTGTTGTGAGCCTTGGTACCTGCCTTGCATCGCTTGGCCGTATTGCACAGTTTGCGGATGGCTACGATCAAACTCGGTAAGTAGATCACTACCCGATGCTGTATTGGATACCTGATCTACATCTACCCTTTGTTCATACGGATTCAGAGGGTTGGTCTGCACAGATTTGTGCAGCTGAAATTGTTCTTGGTAACGTGGCTGTACGACATAAGGTGCTGCCTGCTCTACTGGGTCGGCTTTCATTGCGGTCGCAAGATCAGCTGTTGCAGTTTGAAATTGTGCTAAGGTTTCTTTGGCATAATGCCGTACAAACTCATGCACTTCACGCTGATTTAAAAAGCGGATTTCATGCTTAGTTGGATGCACATTGACATCAATATTTTCAGGTTCAACTTCTAAAAACAGTAAATATGCCGCATGTTGATGCCCATGCAAAATACCATCATAAGCCATGCGTAAAGCATGGGAAATGGTCTTGTCTTTAACAATACGCCCGTTTACATACACATATTGCAAGTCGGCTTGCGAGCGTGCATCGGAAGGATGACCCAACCAGCCCGATAAGCGCATAGTGACACTGTCAGCATCTATCCAATAGGCATTTTCAACAAAGTTACGCCCTAAAAGTTGCTGCACGCGCTGAAAACGCAATTCGCCACTGTCGGCAATGGGTAAATTCAGCTTGATGCTGTCGTTGTGTTCTAAAACAAAACGAATATCAAAATGCGTGAGCGCTAAACGGCGTACAATTTCTTCAATATGCCCAAATTCCGTACCCGCTTTTTTTAGGAATTTACGCCGTGCAGGAACATTAAAAAATAAATCCTGTACTCGAATATGTGTACCTTTGGGAGCAGCAACAGCCTGAATGTCTTGATGATCAAAGGCCGTACCATTCACTTCAACTTGATAACCCACACCATCTTCCGTTTGACTACTGACTAAAGTCAAACGAGATACCGCTGCAATTGAAGCCAAGGCCTCACCACGAAAGCCTAAACTGACAATGGCATGTAAATCATCAGCTGTCTGAATTTTACTGGTTGCGTGACGAGTGACCGCCAAAGGTAGGTCTTCGGCATGAATCCCACGACCATTGTCAATAATTTCAATCAGTGTACTGCCGCCTTGTGCCACACGAATAATCAGCTCAGTTGCACCTGCATCAATCGCATTTTCTAATAATTCTTTGACTACAGACGCAGGCCGCTCAATCACTTCCCCTGCAGCAATTTGGTTGGCTAATGCAGGTTCAAGCGTATGAATACGACGTAGATTTAACGCATCATTAGGCATGATTAAACTGTTGCTCCAAAGCTTGTTGTAACTCAGCCGAAGATGAACTCAGTGTTGCAAAACGGCTTAATTCATCTTCAGATTTTTTAATATCAATAATGAGGTCGGCAGCTGGAATTTCATCGCCACCTTTAGAAGGCCATTCAAACAAAAATAAGGCATTTGGAGTTTCTAAATAATCACGAATACCCATCAACTCCAATTCGTATGGGTCGTTTAAGCGATATAAATCAAAATGAAAAATATCTTGCCCTTGAATTTGGTACGGCTCTACCAATGTGTAAGTCGGGCTTTTAACTGCACCCTGATGCCCCAAATGCTGCAAAAAATAGCGCGATAAGGTGGTTTTTCCTGCACCTAAATCGCCGATCAAATAAATCACACCAGAACGAAAATGCGTAGCCAAAACCTGTGCCAGATTTTGGGTATCTTGCTCATTATTTAAAGCCAAATTAAATGAATACTGCATAGCGCTCACGACATGATTCAAAAGACCAATTATGATAGCATCGCACTGCTTTAAAGCCTATGTACTGATGTATAAAACTGTGTAAATGTGGACAATATATTGCATATTTATACAGCTAGATTGTCTGATCTGACGCAATTGAATACCCGAATTTGCTTAGGCTATTTGTATTTAATCAAATGTAAACTATTTTCACCTCATACGAGCAATTCGCAGATGAAGTCGACTCACCTCAGCCCTTTTATTCCGCCTATGTTAGATGGTGTGAGCGCCAGCAAATTGCATTTACCCAAATTAGACAACAACCCTAGCTCTGTTTTTGATTATTTAACAACTCAATTTGCGCATATTTCTGCGCAGGAATGGCAACAACGCTTTGTAGATGGTCTGGTTTATGACAATCAAGGCAATCGTCTAAATGTAGATGCACCTTACCTCGCACATCAGGATATTTTTTATTATCGATTTTTAGCACATGAAGTTACTGTGCCTTTTCAGCATCAAATTTTGTTTGAAAATGAACATTTACTGGTGGTCGATAAACCTCACTTTTTAACCATGAGCCCCACTGGGCAATATGTACAAGAAACCTTATTGGTAAGGCTGAAAAAACAAACGCAAAATGAACAACTCACCCCTATTCATCGCTTAGACCGTGAAACTGCAGGTGTGGTGCTGTTTTCCAAACAGCCTGAAACTCGTGCGGTATATCAACAATTATTTGCAGAACGTCAGGTGCAAAAAATTTATCATGCAATTGCGCCTTATCGAGCGAATTTAACACTGCCATGTAAAGTGCAATTACGCATGAAAAAAGGCGAACCTTTTTATTTGATGCAAGTGGTGTCAGGCACTGCAAATAGCGAAACAGATATTCATTTACTTGAACATAATCAGACATGGGGAAAATACGAACTGCATCCCACCACAGGTAAACAACACCAATTGCGAGTACATTTAAATCATTTAGGCATCCCAATTAAAAATGACCCTTTTTATCCTATTTTGCAGCATAAAAAAAATGATGATTTTTCTCAGCCATTACAATTACTGGCCAAGCATTTAGCATTTTTTGACCCGATCAGCCAACAGCAATTACAATTTAGTGCAGTACAAGAATTGACATTGTAATATGTTTGTCATTACAAAATAGCGTATTTTATCTGTAGTCATATTGAAATTACACTCCAATTGTTTACAATAACGCTAAAATTTAAATCTTTTTATTCCATTAAAAATTATGAGAAAAACTGAAGTCTATCAAGTACGCTTGGACTCTCAAGAGAAAAAACAAGCTTTTGCTGTGTTTAAACAACTCGGGATTACACCTGCGCAAGCAGTACGCCTATTCTTTAAGCAAGTGGTACTAACAAAATCAATCCCCTTTTCAATTGAAAATCAGAATATTAATTTGGAGCAATTGATTAAGTTACGTAAATTAAAACAAGAGCAAAAAGCAGACCTTACAGAGCCATCTGCAACCCCAGATACAAGCGCAATGCCTACCGCTCAAACCGAAGAATTTGAGCTAGATGATGAGCATTTAGATCTGTTTGATGAGTTGAATGCCATTTTGGGTGAAACTGACAAAAATTAACAGTGTTGCATTTTTAAACAAAATTTTAAAAAATAGCTTTAAAAACTTAGCTATGCTTCATGCAAGGATAATAAAAAAGCATGGAGTACCAATATGATTGTAAGACGTGCCACTTTAGAAGATTTAGAACAACTTGCGGTATTGTTTGATGAGTATCGTCAATTTTATGGCGCTTCCTCAAATTTAAGCCTTTCTGCAGCCTTCCTAAAACAGCGTTTTAAAAATCAGGAAAGTGTGATTTTCATACATATCAAAGACCATAAAATTACTGGATTTGTACTACTTTATTTAGGTTTTTCATCTGTTGCCTGTTCAACTTACTATATTTTAGATGACGTCTATGTCACCCCAGTTTTTAGACGACAAGGCTCGGCCAAACAGCTAATTGATACCGCTATTTTATTTGCACGACATGAAAATGCACTACGCATTAGCCTTGAAACACAGAAAAGTAATTACCAATCGCATCAATTGTATGAAAAGATGGGTTTTGTCAAAGATGATGAGTTTCAAACCTATCACTGCTTTTTAAAATAGTAGTGCACCTTACTAGCTTTGCATCAGTAGTTTTATTCGTGCTTTATTCAATACGTGTTTTTGCTAGTTGGATTTGTTCGGGGCTTAAATAGACCCATTCACCAACATCTATAGCCAAATCATTCAAATTTAATGCACCTACCTGCTGGCGGTGCAATTGTTCCACCTTGTTGCCTACTGCCGCCAACATACGTTTGACTTGATGATATACCCCCTGATGAATGGTCATCTGCAATTCACATTCAGCAAGTAGCTGCACTTCTGTTGCAGCAAATAGCCCTGTTTCATTACGCAATGCGACACCCTGCTTTAGTTGCTGTATTTGTGCAGCACTTATTGGGTCTGCTGTATGCATTGAATACACTTTTGCCACATGCTTTTTAGGATGGGTCAACGCCTGTAAAAATTGTCCATCATCGGTCAGCAGCAACAGACCTGTAGTATCTTGATCTAAACGTCCTACACATTGCAAACCACGGTTCAGTAATACATCCTCAAACAAGTCAAACACACTAAAGTGATGCGTCGCTTGATGCGAACACTCATAGCCCTGTGGTTTATGCAAGGCAATATATACCTGTTCACGGTACTGATAGTTTTGTCCGTACACGCTAAACTGCAAAGTAGTATCTGGTTTTATGTGGATAGCGAATTTAGGATTGGTCTGAATTTCATTCTGAATACTTACTGCACCATTTTTAATAAGTTGCTGGCAATGTTTACGTGAACCAAAACCTTGTGATTGCAACATTTTTTCCAGCAACATAACGACCTTTCCGTGCATAAACATTTAAAAATAACTGTTGCCCGCTATTCTAAACCAAATACACAGCAATTTCCGATCAGTTCGCGCGCTCTGCCCGTTCATGACTAAAAACCGCTACAATAACGACACTTTTCCAGTTTTCTATTGTATTGATCACCATGCTCTCCCAATTAGACCTTAACTTAATGGTACTGATCGTGCTGCTGGCCTGCGGTATTTTCAGCCAAAATACGGCTGTGACCATTGCCGCAGCAGTGCTGATTGTTTTTAGAATTACACCGCTGAGTGAGTTTTTCCCACTATTGCAGCAGCACGGTTTAAATATTGGCATTATTATTCTGACCATTGGTGTACTAACACCCATTGCCAGTGGCAAAATTCCTGGTGATACGATTTTAAAATCTTTTCTTAGTTGGAAATCGTTACTTGCCGTTGCGATTGGCGTTTTTGTTGCATGGTTAGGTGGGCGTGGTGTGAAACTAATGACCAATCAGCCCGATGTCGTAGCAGGCTTATTGATCGGCACTGTGACTGGTGTTGCTGTGTTACGTGGTGTTCCTGTCGGCCCATTGATTGCCGCAGGAATTTTAACTTTATTTATTGGCTATTCTTAAACTTAGTTTTATTACGCATTGGAAATGAAATCCTTCCAAATTCAGGCAGTTTTACGAAATAAGATAGCACTTAACAGCATCCCTATAGCAGATAAGACTGCCATTAAAATACCGACCCAAAACCATGTTCCTGTGACAGAAACGATAGCCGCCACCACAGGGGGCAACAAAAATTGAGAACTTGCTGAACATTGCAGCACCAAACCTATGGTTGTACTAATTGCAACAGGTTGTGGTGCAAAATGCATAACTTGTGCAAATATCACCGCAGCAACCAAACCGCCAAATAAAGAAAAATTGAGTACCAGTAAAAACTGTACAACAAAGGGTAAAGCTTCGCGCAATATGTAAAAACTCAGCGCGCACAGTATAAGTACAACAAAACCAAGTTGCATCAAAACCAACGCTCTAAAACCACGTTGCAATAAAATTCCACACACAAGTGTCCCAACTGCATTGGCAATTGCCACCATTGCCGTGAGTATACCTGCAGTTTGTAATGAAATTTGATATTGCTGATAAATCGTAGGTAAGAAACCCACCAAACTGAACCACTGCCCTGCATATACACCAAAAACCAAAGCCAGTATCCATGCAGGTGGATGGGTCAAAGTCGCTTTGATCAGGTCAAATATGGCGATCATTTGCGTGCCGATCTGCACACTCGGCACGACTTTATAAATAATGATTGCAAGGACAAAGGATAACAATGCAAAACACATCCACACGCCTTGCCAATCCAACACATTTAATAAAAAAGGTGTGGTCAATAAGCCAATGCCCATGCCACCACCCATATAGGCGCTCCAAAGTCCCATTTTGGCAGGCAGTTGTTCTATAGCAACCAATTGACGAATAATTGCAGGACCACTCAGGGTGACCAGTAAGAAGCCAAAACCTTCAATGACACGCAGTATTAATAAGGCTGAATAGTCTTGAACAAAACCACCTATAAAACTGGCGCCACCCAGTAAAGTCAGCCCCAGTAATACGCAACGCTTCAATCCAATTTTTGCGGTATAACTGCCCAACAGCAAGGCAAAACTCATGCCTGCAGCTTGTACCAAAGACAGTAAAAAGCCTGCCTGAACCAAACTAATCCCAAGTTCAGCCTGTAGCACAGGAACAGTGGGCGGCAATTTGCCAATATGCATTGCGGCCATAAAACCCGCAGCCACAATCCACAAATCCTTTGTCAGCCAACGCACCAAACTCACCATGCTCTCCCTTAATATTTGCAAGGCAAGCTTAGCAAGAACATTCCGTTGGCTTTAGAGAATATTTGAATCAGCTTAATGCTTTTAACGATAAGTCTGCACTATCTTTTAAGCGTGCTCAGCTTGAATAATACTGTGTCCGCTTTTGTGAAAATTTTTCGAGCTGCTTTAAAAATCCTTCAAAATAACTCTTTTCTTTTTCTTCGCTCCGATAACCCGCATACAAAGTACGGCGTAACCCGCCTGCAGCAACACAATCTAAACGACGTGAAGTCACCCAGCCTTTTTGTTCATATTCATTCACCACCCAGTCAGGCAAAGCACCAATACCGCGACCACTGGCCACAAGCTGAATTAACATTTGGGTTAGATCTGTAGTACGAATGGCTTTGGGCTGAATATTGGCAGGAATAAACAGCTTAGACATAATATCCAAACGGTGTTTATCTACAGGATAGGTAATTAACGTTTCTTCAGCCAATTCCTGTACGGTAATACGCTCTGCACGTACCAAAGGATGGGTGTTGGACAATACCAAACGTGATTCATATTCAAAAATTGGAAAATATTCGATGCCTTTGAGGGCAATCGGGTCTGCGGTAATCAACAAATCAAACTCTGCCGTTTGCAGCAATTCATGTGGATTAGCTTCAAAACCTGAAGCAAAATCCAGATCTACATCAGGATATTGTTGTCGATACTGATTTAGTAGCGGCATCAACCAATCAAAACAGCTATGACATTCCGAAGAAAAAATAATTCGCCCCGTTTGACCATGGACAATGCGGGTGATGTCGGTTTGGGTAATCTGAATTTGCGGCAAGACATCATCAGCCAATTTTAATAATCGTTGCCCCACATTGGAAAAAGTCACAGGGCGGCTACGGCGGTTCACCACTTCTACCCCATACCAATGATCTAATTCTTTTAACTGGTGAGAAATTGCAGATGGCGTCAAACACAAATCATTGGCGGCAGCAACCAAAGAACCATGCTCACGCAGGGCTGCCAAAGTTTTTAAGTGACGAATTTCAAGCATTGCTTGTTCCTAATTTTTTAAACTGCTGATGTATTTGTTCGATGCTTTTATTGAGATTTAATCTGTAGCAGATCATTTCACAAAGCTTAAATGCAAACACAAAAAATGAATTTAATTAATTTTAACATGAAAATAATGAGTTTGTTTCATCTTATTTTTTATTTGATGATATTTACAACATAATCAGCTCAATCTCCCTTGGAATTATCATGACATTAACCACACATATTCTAGGCTACCCACGTATTGGGGCAAAACGTGAACTCAAATTTGCAGAAGAATCCTATTGGAAAGGTGAAATTCAACAAGTTGACTTTCTAGCTGAAGCTCAAGCGGTTGAAGCCGCTAACTGGCAAGCACAGGTAGATGCAGGGATTTCTATACTTACAGTGGGTGACTTTGTACTTTATGACAGCGTTCTCACACATGCTGTACGTTTAGGTATCATTCCAGCACGTTTTAAAGATGCAGCAAAACTGAATCAAGTCGATCAACAATTTTATTTAGCACGTGGTCGTGCACCAAACTGTAGTGATGTTGCAGCGCTGGAAATGACCAAATGGTTCGACACCAACTACCATTATCTTGTACCTGAATTAAATTCAGCTCAGGAATTTAAAGCTGATTTTTCCGACTTATTTGCACAAGTGGAACGCGCAAAAGCCTTTAATAAACCGCTAAAAGTTGTTGTACCCGGCTTGCTAACGTTTTTGTACTTATCACGCATTGTCGATACCTATGAAACGCTAGAAACAAAACAGCATACGTGTGAATGTAATATAACGCAGCGTGAAGTTGCCGCAAATCAAGCCACTTTGCAATTTATAGATGCATTACTGCCTATTTATGCTGCATTGTTTGATGAACTAAAAGCACGTGGTGTGGATTATGTACAACTCGATGAACCTGCCTTGGTTTTAGACCTTGAGCCAGAATGGCAAACTGCATTTGAACGGGTTTATCACCTATTACAGCGTCGTGATGGTTTAAAACTGATTGTTGCCACTTATTTTGAAAGTTTAGGTGCAAACTTAAATCTTGCGGTTAATCTGCCTGTTGCAGGTTTGCATATTGACATTAGCCGTGAAAAAGCAGGTGAATTTTTCTGGAAAAAAGTCATTGATCAATTACCTGCCCATAAAATTTTATCTCTGGGTTTAATTAATGGCCGTAGCGTCTGGGCCAGTGATTTGACTGCGCTCAATGACATTGTACAAACAGCACAAAAAAGCTTGGGGGATCGTCTCTGGCTATCTAGCAGTTGTTCTTTACTGCACGTCCCTGTAGACCTTGATTCGGAAATTATACCTGCCGAAGTAAATGGTAAATTGGCTTTTGCTCGCCAAAAATTAAATGAACTGGTCGCACTGGCACAAGGTAATATTTATACCAATGCGAAATTATCACCAACCACAACTCAAACATTTAATTTGGTCGCTCAGTCACGCCCAGACACATTTTCAGCACGTTTTGAAGCACAACAAGAAAAACTAAAATTACCGTTATTACCCACCACGACCATTGGTTCTTTTCCACAAACTACAGAAATTCGTGCAGCACGCGCAGCGTGGAATAAAGGTGATTTAACCCAAGCAGCCTATGAAGCAGCAATGCAAAAAGAAATCGCTTACGCCATTCAACAGCAGGAACAGTTGGGTTTAGATGTTTTGGTGCATGGTGAAGCAGAACGCACCGATATGGTGGAATATTTTGCAGGTCTACTTGATGGTTTCTGGTTGTCTAAATTTGGCTGGGTACAGTCTTATGGTAGCCGCTGTGTACGCCCACCCATTATTGTCGGTGACATTCAGCGCCCAAACACAATGACAGTCAAATGGATTCAATACGCCAACAGCTTAACAGACAAAATCGTCAAAGGTATGCTGACAGGCCCTGTGACCATTTTAAATTGGTCATTCCCTCCTGCACACCGTAGCCGTCGTGAAGTCTGTTTACAGTTGGCAGAAGCAATTCGTCTTGAAGTAGCAGACCTTCAAGCCGCAGGGATCGGCATTATTCAAATTGATGAAGCGGCATTTCGTGAAGGCTTACCACTACGTAAAGCAGATCAGGCTGAATATTGGGATTGGGCAGTGAAATCTTTTAAACACTGTTCAAGCAGCTCCCGCGTAGACACCCAAATTCATACCCACATGTGCTATTCGGACTTTAAGGATTGTTTGCAGCAAATTACCACAATGGATGCCGATGTAATTACCATTGAAACGTCCCGTTCTGGTTTGCAGTTACTAGAAGTTTTCCATGAACAAGGCTATCCGAATGCTATTGGCCCAGGAGTGTATGACATTCATAGCCCACGCACACCAACTGCCGACAATATGCGTACAGTGATTGATGCAGCCTTAAAAACCATACCAGCTGAACGTTTATGGATTAATCCAGACTGTGGTTTAAAAACTCGAAACTGGGCAGAAACCAAAGCCGCACTCGCAGAATTGGTCCGCATGGCCAAACAAGTGCGTCAAGAACTTGAGTCCCAGGCGGCTTAAGCAGATCGCCTAAGCAAAGCAAAAACCAGAACCGCCGACTGTACATGCAGTCGGCGTTTTGTATTTAAAAATTTACGAAGAATATTGTGAACTTAATCGCTTACTTCGTTTATATAACCAAACCAAAATTAGCGTTGGTAGAATAAAACCAATTACAACTAACACACCATGAATCATTGAGGCATAAGGTTCAGCAAGCATAGCAACGTGTTTCATTGGTGATGTCCACGGAGACATTTGTAATGCGAGTAAGCCAATAAAGCCCAATTGCCATGAAATATCCTCACCCACTTTTAAATGTTGACGATATGCATAAATTAAAAGAACAGCTGAAAACCCAATTTCAAGCACCCAAGACCAAACACCCCACTTTTCCCACAAACTAAAACCTAAATATTGCCCTGCATAAGGATATAAGGCCAAATCTGCATTATGCATTGGAATATCAGCGATAAAGTGCAAAAAACAAGCAGCTCCTGCAACAAAGGCGACTCGCTTATCTTTTAAGAAAAATGCAGCCCAAACCAATGACCAAATTATTGCCATTAACAGCGAATGATCCCAATCAATAAAAGTTAAATCAAAATACAGATATGGGAGGGCATTTAAGTTCGCTGTGACTTTTTCAACCCCAATTACCACTAATGTTCCATTAATAATATCCAAAAAACCTGCACCCAAAATGATTGGGAGCAATGGCACATCTATATATTTTGCTTTTAATGCCATACCCACTGCAAAGTGTCCAAAATACATACTTCACCCATTTTATTGATTGAACATTCATTCAATTTAAAATTAAAAAAATTTAGTCCACTTTCCACAATATGAGTAAATGCTGAATCATTTGCGAACGCTGTAATGGGTCAGCAATATCACATCCTATATTTAAGTTGAGTAAATGTGAAAATCCATACTGTATGTTAATTGCCATAAATTGTTGTGCTGCAAGATTAAAATTCATCTGACGAACCTCCCCCTGTTCATAGCGTTGTGCTAATAATGTGGCTAACTATTTTTGACGTGTTTGAAATAATTGATCTATGACTTTAATTTCATCAAGCTGCATACTTTCACTTTCACATAAAATAATTTTAAGTAGGGCGCGATGTTCAGAAAATAGTTGTACGCTTAACTCACATAAAGTATTTAACACTTGGCGAATTGGAGCAGCTTCTAAATTTTGATTTGACTGGCTTAATTGTTGCAGTGCATTTTGAACGCCCTAGGCCAACAAAACCCTAAGAATCTCTTGCTTACCCGCTGGAAAATGGTGATACAGAATGCCATCAGACAACCCGACTTTACGAGCAAGTGCTCGAATAAACGTTTTGCTATACCCCTGTTCTGAAAACAAAGCCAATGCACCATCTAAAAGCTTTTGCTTGGTTTCCATAGCCTGATCTGCTCGGGTATTACTCATGTTTAGTACAAGCCTCTCAACATCATTGAACAATTGTTCAATCAAAATATACAATTTTAGGCTGTGTGCAAATCAAAGATGATTTATTCTGACAACTTCTCTCCACAGTGTGGGCAGTATTTATAAGGCTCTTGCTCTAAACGCAGTTCTTCTTCACGACGCTCACGAATTAACTGCAATAAAATATCCTGTGTTTGCTCATTGGTTAAACCAACCTGTTTACGTAAATCTTCAATTTTTTCCTGATCATTTAACAGGTCAATTTCACTGTTTTGTAATAGCTCTCTAAATTTCAAGCCTAAATGTTGCTTACGTTGTTCAAGTTCGTTGGCTAAACCTGTAGCCAAAATACCAGCAGGCAATGCTGCCAAGCCCACACCCAACACCGTAATTAATGCACCTAAAATTCTGCCCCAAGGTGTAATGGGTGTGACATCACCATAGCCTACCGTGGTTAGGGTTACCACTGCCCACCACATTGAGGCAGGAATCGAACTGAACGCTTCAGGCTGTGCTTTACTTTCAACCACATACACGCCTGCAGCAGACATCACAATCATAATTGATAGAATAAAAACAACAGCCTGAAATGAGCCTTTTTCCCGCTCAATCACTCTTAATAGAATCTGCAAGGACACAAAATAACGTGTCAGTTTTAATAAACGCAGCAAACGTAAAATTCTGAGGAAACGTAAATCTAAATGCACAAAGAAGTTGATATAAGCAGGTAAAATTGCCAATAAATCTATAATCGCCCCACCACTGCTGAGCCATTTTAGACGCTGCTTCCAAGGGGATATAAACGGGTCTTTTTCGGCAATACTCCAGATCCGCAGCAAATATTCAACGGTAAAAACGGCGATGGAAAAGTTTTCAAAATGGTCAAAAAATATCTGATATGCAATATAGACATCATTGACCGATTCCAAAATAACCGCACTGGCATTGCCTAAAATCAGTATAATCAAAAAATAGTTAATGCAACGACTAAACCATGTTTCGTAGTCATCATCGTGTAAGTTGTTATAGACGAATTTGCGTAATGTGTACCACGGTGTAAATGCCATACCGAATATTATATTTAGGCTTACAGTGCTGGCAGTTTAACCGAAGTTTTTCTTCAATCGAAATTATTTTATATACTGTTTTACTGTGCAAAAGACCACTCCGCAAAAGCCTGTAGTCTTTACAGCCATCCTCAACTACTGAATAAACAACAGTGCCAAGCGCACTTGGTCATAGCCCATTCTCGGACTGGTGGCTTCAACAATAGGACGCAACTTAATTGCCCCATCATCGCTAAAATGATCTGCATTTTGGCGCTTCATTAAACGCTTATAAATTTTTCGTACTTCTTCCACTACTTCTTCACCTGGATGTGCCACGGAAATATCCAGATTTTGTTCTTTTTGCAACCGTGCTAAATGGTTAATGATGGTTGCAGGTGTTAAGCCACGCTCCACGGCAATATCTTGAATATCATAACCTTCTTCAAATAAAGCGCGGGTTTCATCCAAGGTGGCGGTGGCATAATTGGTTTTACCACCTTTGGCAATTTTCTTTTCATTACGCAAAATTTCGGTTTCGTTCAATGTGCCACCACAATGACGAATAAATGCATTATGTTGTGGGGTTAAATCCATCAGTTCATAGTGTGTTTCGGCTTCTTCAGACAATTCCTGAAAACGCCGGTCAGCCTTAATGGCTAAACTGTCCAATTCCAATGCTTGGCTGTTAAAACCCAATAAGCGCAAACCACTTAAAGATTTTAAACGTGACAAGGCCACATAACCCTGCCCTTTTTCAAAAGTATGGCTTAAATTAATTTCTGCAGCTTCTAAGGTCATACCTTGTGACTTGTGGATGGTAATGGCCCACGCTAAACGCAGCGGAATTTGCTGAAAACTGGCAATGGTTTTACCAGCATCATTATCTACCGACCATGTTTCAGGCTCAACCAACAAGACGGTGCCATCGGTCAGTTTCACTTTAGGCAAAATGCCATGATCATCATCTTCTTCAAAGCCAATCACTTCGCCCAAACTGCCGTTAATGTAGCCCATATCAAAGTTGTTTTTAACAAACATCACTTTGGCATGTTTTTTCAGATTTAAAATTTCAGGTGCACGTACTGATGATTTCAGGGTTTCAATCAGTTTTTCATTGCCATCACAAACGGCATCAAACTGCTTGCTCTCAGTTTCAATTTCATTCAGATGTTTAAAGTTGATGTTGTCTACATCCATATTATGGGTATATAGACGGGTGAACGTATCTCCAATATCTTGCCGACGAGTTTGTTCCAAAGCCTGAATATGTGCTTGTTCAATATTCTGCGCCCGAATTGCATTTAAAATATCATTTAAATAGTCATCGCCCTGACGGTGTTGTTCGGTCAAATAACACACACGGAACTTGGCTTCTACCCACGCGTCCGACATAAAACAGAATTTATCTCGGTTGCGCTCATCATTTTTCCCTACAGGCGGTAACTGGAAAAAATCTCCCGCAACAATCACCTGAATGCCGCCAAAGGCTTCATCGCTATCTTTAAAATATTTTAAAACCTGATTGACTAAATTCAGTTGCTTGGCATGCAACATCGAAATTTCATCAATAATCAACACTTGCGCATTTTCTAAATGTTCTTTGAGATATTTGCGCTCTTTCATATTTTTTAGGTCTGCCTCGGACAAAAAATCTTTAATACCAATGCCTGCCCATGTGTGAATGGTCATGCCATTCATGTGCGTTGCAGCAATACCTGTAGATGCAGTGATGGCTACAGGTACTTTTCGTGCTTTTAAATAATTGATGTATTGATTCAGGGTATAGGTTTTACCCGCACCAGCAGAGCCTGTTAAAAAGACATTTTCGCCTGCTTTTAAAAGTTTAAGTGCAGTTTCCTGTTTCATAAGACCTATACCATTGCTGAACGGCTATAGCCTAACGAGTTTTTGCCCAAAAGTTAAGGCTCAAGTCTGCGAATACGATAACTGTTGTCTTATGCTTTAGCTTGCAATTGTGGATTCAGCCATGCAATAAACTGCTCTGCAATGGTCACCAGTAACTGTTCCGCTTTTTGATTATTCGGATATTCCAACTGATCAAATTCAAGTTGCCCCTGCCGAAAATGACAGCCCAGAGTCAATTGCTGCGCATAATGTGGTGACGCCATGTGAAAAGCCACATATTGCCCTTCACTCATTAGCTTAGCGTAGCTAAGTGCCAAACAGTGTTTAAAGTTTTGTGATTCTTCAATAATACGGTCTAAATGAATCATTTCCTCAAAGCACCAGCCTGAAAATTTTAGCGTTGGCATAGGGCTTTTGGCCTGCCATGCACTGCACTGAATTTCCTTTTTTAATTTGGCCATCAGTTCTGCTTTGTAGACCTGTTGATGCCAACGCACCGCCTGATAAAATAACCCCAACCAACTCAGACTCTTAGGAATATGTGTATGCGCTGCAAAATATTCCAGTAAATAGTCACGTACATAACTGTCAAACACTGAAACTCGCGTATGCTGCGCCCGTAAATAAAAACGCTGCCGAAAATCATCAGGTTGAAGTTGATAACGCTGCAACACCGTATAAAAATCACGCTGCTGCTGACTCTCGGGCTGAATATAGTCCAACAAGGCAGGCGGTAAATCCTGTGTGATTTGCTGCAAATAAGTCATATAACTTTGCATAACACGACTCAAACGTCTAAAAACATGCTTCACCAAATGCTCATCTTGCTGCGCCACTGTTTTTAGCAAACTCATCCATTCATCCAAATACAAAATGGAAGGACTAATCGCAACACGTGGATCATCTACAGATTGCTTTTCACCATGTGGCATTAGACTGACATTATGTGCATGCGCAAACCATGCCTGCTGTGTCGCATACACATTACAGCTTTGAATAAACATACGCGCCGCAGAATATTGAAAATATTGCAATGTCGCTAAAATAATACGTGGATGTGCCTGACTACAATCGACAAAACTGAGCGCAGTCACTGCGACCCGCACACTGGTATGCTGCATATTTAAACTGAGCCAATCCAACACTTGTGCAGACTGTTTAAACAGCCAGTTCACCGCTCGTGGATAATCAAATAACGGCAGTTTGGCAACCTTCTTTTGCCAAATTAAAGGACAGGATTTTAAGAAATGCGGTTTTGCCAATGCATCGGAACGCTGCCACACTTCTCGATGCATTAAGCGGGCAAAACCCAGTAAATGACCATGTTCTTCGGCATGCCGATACAACAACTGAATATCATCCTGATGGTCAATTAAATCCTGCAAATTAAAACGCTCAGGAAAGGACACCGCCAAAATTCGATACATGGCTTTAGGCAAAAACTGTGCAGCACTAAAACAAAAATCATCATAACTGTGCATTAAGGCTTGCACAGGCAAAAAGGTATCACCCTCAATAAATTCTAAAGCACACAATGCAGATAAGGCCGTTAATGTTTCATCTGGAATGACCGCACCATGCTGTACAGCACCTGTAAAAACAGCATGCTGGGCATAATCAGACTGAATCAAGGCTTGATCTAAAATCTGAGCCTGTACACCATCTAAATGCAGCAGCAACTGTTGAACACGTGCAGCACCATCCACCCACATATAGGCTTGCTGCATAATCAGATGTCGTAATTGCTGCGCCTGATTACGCAAAAATAAGGAGTGTTGTGGCTTTAAATCACCCGTGTGAAACTGTAAATCATGCAGAAAAAAATCTTCAAACGCTTCTTGATGCTGCCCCGCAAACTCAAACTGCGTCTGAATTAAACTAGGGTTAGATTTAGGCGGATAAAATTCAAGGCTAAATAGACCGTTTAGCAATTCAATCCGATGCTGTAAAGGATCAATACGGAACATATTTTGTGCAGTGAGATGCCCAACTAGCTCCATTTGATCTTGATATATTTCTGCGGCCACACTGGAAATACGTACCAATTGCTGTGCAACGGCATGCAATTGGCTATGCTGGCGACTTGGCTGCATACACACTCCTCATGCTTAAGTACGGTCTATCTAAGTTGCATCTTATTTTTATTTAATTGCAGCGACTAGACCAAACTCGTGATTAATCCCTATTTTTTGTTTTATTTTCCATTTTCATAAAGCACTTGATGCTTGAATTTTCCTTAAATCTGCCTATGCATCAACTTCCACTAGACTGGTTTTATGCACAGTATCTACACATAAAACCGTATATATAAACCACTATAAACAAGATTTCTGGCCTTGCCTATAGCTTTTATAAAGCTTCAGATGAAATATGACTCTTTTAAAATCCCATAAATTACAATAGATTAATTTGCACTATTTCCTCACAAAATAGGGTTGGTTTTTGGTAGGTAGGATTTGCATACAAAGCATTGAATACTCAAATCACGGTTCAATACCGCGATAACAACATATTATTCCAATACCCAATGCAAGAAGGAATCTGAGCATGGCTTTTAAAAATATTGCAGATCAAACCAACGGTTTTTATATTCCTTGCGTGTCACTATTTGGCCCTGGTTGTGCCAAAGAAATTGGCGTAAGAGCACAAAACTTGGGCGCAAAAAAAGCCCTAATTGTGACAGATGAAGGACTATTTAAATTTGGCGTGGCCGATACCATTGCAGGCTACTTAACTGAAGCAGGCGTTGCCAGCCATATCTTTGCAGGGGCAGAGCCAAACCCAACCGATATTAATGTCCATAACGGTGTCGATGCCTACAATGCCAACAACTGCGACTTCATTGTGTCTTTAGGCGGTGGCTCTTCGCATGACTGTGCTAAAGGTATTGGCTTGGTCACTGCAGGAGGTGGACATATTCGTGATTATGAAGGCATAGATAAAAGTACCGTGCCAATGACACCGCTGATTGCCATTAACACCACAGCGGGAACAGCTTCAGAAATGACCCGTTTCTGTATCATTACCAACACCGACACCCACGTAAAAATGGCCATTGTCGATTGGCGCTGTACCCCACTCATCGCCATTGATGACCCTAAACTTATGATTGCCAAACCTGCGGGCTTAACCGCTGCCACAGGTATGGATGCCTTGACGCATGCGGTAGAAGCCTACGTTTCAACTGCGGCCAACCCGATTACCGATGCCTGTGCGGAAAAAGCTATTCGTATGATTAGTCAATGGCTGAGTCCTGCAGTGGCAAATGGTGAAAATATTGAAGCACGTGATGCCATGAGCTATGCGCAGTACTTGGCCGGTATGGCATTCAATAATGCATCATTAGGCTATGTACATGCGATGGCGCATCAATTGGGTGGTTTTTATAACTTGCCACACGGTGTCTGTAATGCAATTTTACTGCCGCATGTTTGTGAATTTAACCTGATTGCCTGCCCTGAACGCTATGCAGACATTGCAGAGTTGATGGGTGTAAATACAGATGGTTTAACCACCACAGAGGCTGCTTATGCTGCAATTGATGCAATCCGTGAATTATCGAGTTCTATTGGTATTCCAACAGGTTTGGCAGAGTTGGGCGTTAAAGAAGATGATTTAGCGATTATGGCGGAAAATGCACAAAAAGATGCCTGCATGCTGACTAACCCACGTAAAGCCAACCATGCGCAAGTGGTCGAAATTTTCAAAGCGGCTATGTAAATATCGCTACACGGCTGAGTGAATCTACATTTGCTCAGCCTCTCCCATCCTCTAATCAATTGTCTTTTTCTCATTTTGTTTCTTGTTTTAATTTTTAACTTCCCTTTGCAGAACCATGTCACGTGTGTTCTGCTTTTTTTAATCTGTGCTGCGCATATAGACATTTATACACAATCTACAAAATATCTAAATGTTGATGCTTTTCATAATTCAATTTGACAAATGCACACAGCTCATCAAGGATATAGACAAAATAAAATTGATGATGAGCGCCTTATGCCACTTCGTAAAAAACAAAAAGCTGCCCCTAGCTACCATCCTGATATTTTAGGTCCTGATTATCAACAAATGACGTTGGACTTCCCCGCCGATTATGAAGGTAAAGTGATTGCCACTTTGGTACGCAAAAAAGCCGAACAAGAAACCCGTAAAGCTGTGCTCTATATTCATGGTTTTATTGATTATTTTTTTCAGACTGAAATGGCAGAACAGTTTAATCAACATGGTTATGACTTTTATGCGCTCGATTTACGGAAATATGGCCGCTCACATTTGTCACACCAGCACTGGTATAACGTGCGTAACCTATCTGAATATGATGCAGAAATTTCGGCTGCACTTGAGCAAATAGCGGCCGAACAGCATGATTCCGTTATTTTATGTGGTCACTCTACAGGTGGATTAATCACCACACTCTATGTGGCACATCATCCAAATCATCCTCTAATTCGCGGCCTATGGTGTAACAGCCCTTTTTATGATTTCAATATGACCGAAATTGAGAAAAAAGCTGGCGTTCCTCGTTTAAGTCAACTTGGAAAATTATTTCCAGATTTGAAGTTTCCAAGCCGCCTAAATCCTTTTTATGTGCCAAGTTTACACAAGCAATATCATGGTGAATGGTTATTCAATCTGGAGTGGAAAAAACCACGTTACCCTAAAGTACGCCTGAGTTTTGTGCATGCCATTCATGAAGCACAAAAGGAAATTCACGCCAGTGTGCATTTGGGTGTACCAACCTTAATTATGCATGCGAGTCAAAGTAGTTATCCACGCCAATGGAATGAGATTGCGCAACGCACTGACGTAATTTTAGATGTTGCAGATATGCAAAAATATGGGCATCACATGCATGGTGATATTCAGCTTTGCCAAATTGAAAATGGCATGCATGATTTGGTGCTTTCTGCGCCCGAAGTCCGTGCGGAAGTATATCAGTCCTTGTTTGACTGGTTAAACCGCAAAGGGCTATAAAAACTAAAGGACAGTGAAATGAAAGCCTAAATGACTTGAGTCGTCCTTTAGGCTTGGTATTTTAATAAAATTTGATGTGCAGGATGATGCTTTGGCATCAATTCAATTAAACGCTCCACCGCGTCAATCGCTTCAGGGCTGCGTGCCAAATGTTTTAGCAATGCATCGGTATCTTGTGCATTAAAAATGGCTTCACTCAGGCGAGATTCTAAGCAATCTCGCCATGCACATAAAAATGGACTTTCAGTTTTCGCCAAAAATACCCCTGCACACGTTTGCAAGGCTGACTGCACATAACCTGCATCTAAAGCCTGCTCGGCTTGTAAAAAATCGGCTTCTATATGCGCTAAAACTCGGTAAGGACGCGAACCAAGCATCCCGCCTAGAATATCACGTAATTGTGACATTTCAGCTTTTAGCGTCCCCAAACTAACTTTACGCTCACCATATAGGGCTTGGTGTAAAGTATCTAAACTCATGCCTTGTGGGCAAAGTGCCAAAATCACCAATATTTCAATTTGACGCGGTGTCATCACCACCACTTTGCCATTAAATAACACCTGTGGCACGCGAAACGCGCGAATATAAAGCTGCTGTTTTTGCTGTTCAAGTAGTGCATTTTGAATCAAAGAAGCACAGCGTTCTGCTGCCAACAAACCCAAACTGTTATGGTTTTTCCAAGTAGTCGATAAATCAATCACACCCAAAACCTGTTTGGAATGTGGATCGACAATTGGTGCGGCATAACACACCCAATCATGCAAAGACGACATATAGTGTTCACTGGAAAACACACAGCTGGCTTGCTGAGTTTTGAGTGACAAAGCCAAAGCATTCGTACCCACCAACTCTTCACGCCACTGCCCACCTTCTACAAAATGCACCTGTTCCGCCACATTACGCATTTGCGCGCTCGCAGCAGTCCAAATAATCGTAGTGCCCACATCGCCCACGGCTGCCACCATGTCGGACTGCTGCGCGATATGTCTTAAATCCTCTGCACAGTTTTGCACAGCACGTTGTAAAGCCGAACCGCCTTGCGGATGCGATAAACGAGAATTTAACGGGGCTGCCAGCCGATCAACAGGAATTTCCGCAATTTGAGAGCGTTGCCAAGAATTTAAAATACTCTGCTGAATTTGCTGCGCATGTAGCGGTGATAAACTACTGCTTTGTCTAAACCGTTCAATATGCTGTCTTTTTTCCAATAGGCCTTGTTTTTTCATCATGACTGATTCTCACAATCCTGTGGGCATTACATCCAATGTACTGCTTGTTTTTGTAAGTATTTGTTTGTTGCTTGTAAACCTGCAACTTTCCAACCTTTTTCCAACCTTATATTGGTATGCTAAACAAATAGCGTACCAAAGTACCTTATACCTTAGCCGTAAATTTAAACTGATTTTAGACATAGGATTATTCTAAACGGTAAAGAGACGGCAGATTATAAAAAACCATCAAAGGAAGTGAATTATGCGTTACGTAGATCCCAATCAACCCGGTTCAAAAGTTCAATTTAAAGCACAATACGAAAACTTTATTGGTGGCGAGTGGGTAGCACCAGTCAAAGGCGAATACTTTGAAAATATCTCTCCTGTAGATGGCAAAGTATTTACCAAAGTCCCACGCTCATCTGCAGAAGATATTGAACTGGCTTTAGATGCTGCACACAAAGCCAAAGCTCAATGGAACAGTTCATCTCCAACTACTCGTTCTAATATTCTGTTAAAAATTGCAGATCGTTTAGAACAAAATCTAGAATTACTGGCGGTTGCCGAAACATGGGATAACGGTAAACCTGTACGTGAAACATTAGCAGCCGATATTCCCTTAGCGATTGACCATTTCCGCTACTTCGCAGGCTGTATCCGTGCGCAGGAAGGTGGAATTTCTGAAATTGATGAAGATACCATTGCCTACCACTTCCACGAGCCTTTGGGCGTGGTTGGACAAATTATTCCATGGAACTTCCCTATTTTAATGGCGACATGGAAACTTGCACCTGCATTGGCTGCGGGTAACTGTATTGTGCTTAAACCTGCAGAACAAACGCCTGCCAGTATTTTAGTTTTGGTTGAACTCATTCAAGATTTATTGCCTGCAGGCGTATTAAACGTAGTCAATGGGTATGGCGTAGAAGTTGGTCGTCCATTGGCAACCAATCCACGTATTGCCAAAATAGCATTCACAGGTTCAACACAAGTTGGCCAGTTGATCATGCAATATGCCACTGAAAATATTATTCCAGTGACCTTGGAACTTGGTGGTAAATCTCCAAATATTTTCTTTGAAGATATTATGGCGCAAGATGACGACTACTTAGATAAAGCCCTTGAAGGCTTTGCTATGTTTGCGCTGAATCAGGGTGAAATTTGTACTTGTCCATCACGTGCACTCGTACAGGAAAGTATTGCTGACCGTTTCCTTGAAAAAGCCATTGAACGCGTTAAACGCATTAAAACAGGTCACCCGCTTGATACTGAAACTATGATTGGTGCGCAGGCTTCACAAGAACAACAAGATAAAATCTTAGGTTGTATCGCCACAGGCCGTGCAGAAGGTGCACAAGTTTTAACAGGTGGTGGTGAACGTCAGGAAGTGGGTAGCGGTTTCTATATTGAACCGACCATTTTCAAAGGCACCAATGATATGAAAATTTTCCAAGAAGAAATTTTCGGCCCTGTGCTTTCTGTCACTACATTTAAAGACTTCGATGAAGCTATTAAAATTGCCAACGATACCATTTACGGTTTAGGTGCTGGGGTTTGGTCACGTTCTGCGCATACCTCTTACCGTGCAGGCCGTGCAATTCAGGCAGGTCGTGTCTGGACCAATTGCTATCACATTTACCCTGCACACGCTGCCTTCGGTGGTTATAAAAAGTCAGGTATTGGCCGTGAAAACCACAAGATGATGTTAGAGCATTATCAACAAACCAAAAACTTGTTGGTGAGCTATTCAACTAAACCTGCGGGCTTCTTCTAAGTCTTGTTAAGTTTAAAAAGCTAAAGCTCCTATCTAAAAATGCGAACTTCGGTTCGCATTTTTATTTCATCCATTTCAATATTAGACTCAAAATCTGCCACACATATAAATACATCTAAAATACAGACACAAAAAAAAGCACCATATCAATGGTGCTTTTATCACATCATATCTGCTTATTTTTTTGCAGCTACAGATGCTTCAGTGGTGATGTTTACAGTAATTTTATCACCTACGTTTGGTACATAGCTTGCAATACCAAATGCAGAACGGTTGAATGAAGTTGTTGCATTAAAGCCAACAGTCGCCGCCTGAGTCATTGGGTGTGGACCTTGCTTGTTCAATACGGCATCAAGTACTACCGGTTTAGTCACACCTTTTACAGTTAAATCACCAGTGATTTTAAAGTTTTTCTTGTCTTGAGTTTCAACTTTAGTACTTTTGAAAGTAATTGTTGGGTATTTTGCTGCATCAAACCAGTCTGCTGCCATTAAATGCTCATCTAAAGCTTTAACGTTAGTGTTAATGCTGCTTAATGGAATAGTTACGTTAACAGATGAGTTTGCAGGTTTTTTCTCATCAATATTGATTGTACCTTGAATGTTTGAGAAGTTACCTGATGGTGTAGAAAAACCGAAGTGATCCCAAGTAAATACAGTTGCAGTATGGGTTGGGTCAATTTGATAAGCTACTGGTTTTGCGATAGTCATTGTTGCTGCAGAAGCGATAGCCAAACCTAATGCAATTGATTTCATGTTCATGTTGTTGATCTCCAAAAGAGTGAATTCGTTTTCAATGATGTTTAGTTTATAGATTTTTGATGCAAATACACGTGTAAAGATAAAACGTTATGTTGCATGACTGAAACGATAAATGAGACTGTAAATTAAATTGTGTAATTGCCTGAATTTGCTATGTTCATATTCACAACGGAGTCAGGCAACATGATGAA